>JAUYDQ010000101.1 GCA_030691725.1 Candidatus Omnitrophota bacterium | reverse complement strand
ATGGATATTTCTTAAATGCTCACGGATAAAATCCCACCTTAAGTTATCATCCTGCGTGCATATACCATTCTCTAAAATAAATATGGGCAGGCCGTATTTCTTTAGTTTCAAAAGTAGGCTATACAGACCTTCGGGGTATATGTCCCAGCCTAAATAATTCTTATTAAGCTTGCTGTGGTTTTTATTGCAAACATCGAGCGCCAAATTTTTAAAGCCCCAACCTTGCGTTTCCACTAAACCTCGGGTATAGTAATTTATGCCTATAAAATCAAGGGTGTTAGCACGTATTAACCTCTCAATAAATTCAGAATTATAATACTTATCCCTTAAGTAAATAGCGATCCTGTTTCTTAGGGTTAAGACGCAGGGTAGGAATGCCTGCATATTCTGGGCAATACTTATTAAAGGTAAACTTAAGCTCTCTTTTCTATAAATTTCATGGATGAGTTTATAGCTCTTTACGTGGGAAAGGATTAAGTTCTCTTTTACCTTCTTGGCTTTTAGAAAGGATTTTTCCTGAGGCGGCCAAACGCCTAAGATATAGGCATGATGTACATAGACCATCGGCTCATTTATAGTCACCCAGTATTTTACCTCATGGCATAGGACCCCAACAATCTTTTCTACATAGCGTAAAAAATACTTATAAGCATTCTTATTTTGCCAGCCACCTTTCCTCGCAAACCATACGGGATTGGTAAAATGGTGCAAAGTAACTATGGGTTCGAGGTCACGCTGTCTTAAGGAAAGAATAACGCCTCTATAATGCTCTAATTCTCGTTCTGAAAATTCCCCTTCTCGAGGTTCTATACGGCTCCACTCAATGGATAAACGATGGGCATTATGATTAAGAAGTTTGGCTAAATCAAAATCTTCTCTATAAAGCTCGTAATGCCGGCAGGCTTGACCCGAAGTCTCTTCTAAATTAATTCTTTTCTCCCACTCCCACCAATCAGCATTTATATTGTCCCCTTCAACTTGATAGGCAGAAGTAGCTGCGCCCCAAAGGAAATCTTTAGGAAATATCATAATGGCTAATATTATAGCACCTTAAAATAAAAAATCCCAACAAAAATGTCCTCCTTCGCCCTTAAACTAATATACGCTAAAAAAAGGCTCCGGAGGACTATTCTCCGAAGCTTTAGCGAAAGAGAATGTTGGGATTTCTAAAATAAAAGAGCCGACAAAGGTGTTTTCTTTTCTTCACCTCTACCTTTTGGCAACCCAGCCACCATCTCCGCCAAAACATCATAGCGGACTTAGGTCTGTGGCTTTGCGTCCCTATCTTTCGATAGGTTTACCTTTATCGGCTACAATAGAGTATACAACAAAATTACCTCATTTTCAAGGTTAGGGTATTTAAAGCCGATTATCTCTTTTTACTGGGTTTAGTAGAGACGGGCGCAGGATTAAGATGCGGTTTCAATACATCCCAGGTCTTAAGCCCTACCTTACCATCGACTCCTAGATTATTTGCTCTCTGAAAATCCTCAATCGCCTTCTTAGTCATAGGTCCTTTTTTACCATCAACTAATCCCGTATAATAACCGGCGTTCTTTAAAGCGGTCTGAATCTCGTGGACTGTTGGCCTATATGGTCCGGATGGCGGCAATTGTTCTAATTTAGTCTCGGCAGGCGAAACCGTCGAACTTGGTGTCACTGTTACAGCCGGTGCGGTCTTAGTCATCACTTCAGGTACTGTTTGGATTGAGGCGTCAAACTTGCCTAATTCTTCTATTGAAATTGGTTCCTGTGTCTCTGAAATAGGTTGCTGTTTTTTTCCGCAACCAACCAGGTAAATAACTAATCCTAACGTCAGAACAACAAATATAAATTTTTTCATAGCTATTTTTTCACCTCCTTAAATGAGCACATAATTTATGGAGCAGTTATTTTAATCTACTTCGACATAAATTATTTGTGCGAATTTAATCCCCCCGCTTTCTTGCGAAAGCAAGAAGGGGGGATAAGTTCGCCGCCAAATAATTATAACAGACTTCATTATTTTAATACTTTTTTAGAAAAAATCAAATAAAATCTTATTATATGTTTCTTATGTCCGGATACAATATATTTATAATCAGGAAAAAGGTGGTGCAGATAATTCCGCTGATCAAAACCGTTATTGAAACGCCCCAGATATGCGCTAAGCTACCCGCAAGCAAATTCCCGAAAGGCATAAATCCGGCGAACGTCAACATAAATGCACTCATCGCCCTGCCCCTGAATTCGTCGGGAACCAATGTCTGCAATAAAGTATTTACTATGCCGATGGCTGTAACCGAAGCCCCGCCTATTAATATTAAAGTAATAAGCGAAATGAAATATGTTTTAGATAGAGAAAACAGCACTAGAGAAATAGAAAATATTATGGAAGATGAAATTAACAATTTGCCCTTATATTTAAAATCGCCTAAACGCGCCAATATCAATGCGCCAATCAAAGCACCGAAACCAGCGGAGGACATAAGCGAACCCAGACCTTTTACTCCCACATTTAACACATCATTTGCAAAAATAGGCATAAGTATCACGTAAGAAATGCCAAACAGGCTGGTTATGCCTACCATACTAATTAATATAAGTATAATGCGATTATCCTTAATAAATTTTAAACCGTCGCTTAGATCTTTTATTAAATGAGTTCTGGCAGACCTCCTTTGCCCATTATTAATATTTATTAATAAAAGGGCTATTATTACTGCAAGAAAACTTATGCCGTTTATATAAAAACAGCCACTCATGCCTATACTTGCTATAAGTATGCCTGCCAAAGCAGGCCCGATGAGACGCGCAGAATTAAAAGCAGCGGAATTTAAGGCAATGGCATTGAGTAGATGCTGTTTCTCCACTAATTCCGCTATAACTGCCTGACGGCAAGGTGCATCGAAAGCCATCACTATGCCATTCAATACGGCAATCAGCATTATCTGCGCAGGCGTGATTAATTTCATCTGCGTTAATATAGCCAGAAGGAAAGCCAAAAGCATAAAGGCATTTTGTGTAAACAGGAGAATGTTCTTTTTATTCATTCTATCCGCGACTACGCCTCCGAATAAAGAAAGAAGAAATATGGGAATAGAACTCAAAAATCCGACTAACCCCAACAAAAATGCGGAATTGGTCAATTGAAACACAAGCCAACTCTGGGCAACAGC
>JAUYDQ010000088.1 GCA_030691725.1 Candidatus Omnitrophota bacterium | reverse complement strand
AAAATTGCTTTTCAACTCGTGTAAAGTATAACATCTAAAGTTATCTATTTTCAAGGCGATAACATGTTAATATGAAAACGTTTTCTTTTGGCAGGAAAAATTACTGATTTCTAAATTAAAAGAGGCGGGGCTCTTTACCTTGAAATAATCTTTTCAGGTTAGATTTATGCCGCAGGATAATGAATATGCACAACAGAACACTTGAATATATCAAAATGGATGGCTGTTTCAACAAAAACATGTACACAGGTAACGCTATACCGCTTATCATCGATGCCAGAGAAACAATCCTGGTGATAATAAATACAACTAACCAGGTAAGAATTACCATGACAAATATCAATTTCAGGCCAGCTACCTTAACTGTTAAACCCAATAATACACCCAAAGTCGTAGCCATGCCTTTGCCGCCTTTTAATTTTAAAAATATTGTCCAATTGTGGCCACAGATGCAACTTAAGCCTAAAAGAACACGCGTTGTTATATCATCGGGAATGCCTGTAATTCTTGCCACTATGATATTGCCCAAAAAGAATACGACTACAAACCCTTTTAAAATATCTAAAACCAATACAGCTATTCCGGCGGGTTTACCCAGCACTCTTAATGCATTGGTTGCGCCGACATTGCCTGAGCCAAATTTGCGGATATCTATTCCTTTTAAGACCCGGCCGAATATATAGGCCGTAGGTATAGAACCGATAAGATAACTAATGAGAATTCCGAGGACTATCCAGAGCATAGAGCGTTTTGAACCCTCTCTTTACATAATCTATTCCTGATATAAAAGTAAAAAAAACCGCTACCCACCACAGAACCGGTGATAAGCGCGATTGTAAAAGTACTGCGATAACCGAACACATCTGAAAGATCGTAGTAAGCTTTCCCCACCTCGTGGGTGAGATTTTAATATCCTGCTTGACAATGTAAATTACTAACGAACCTAAAAGTATCATTACATCGCGGCTTATCACAATGAAGGTAACCCACAGAGGAAAATGTAAAGGGAATTCGCTTTTTAGAGAAAGACAAATAAAGGCACTCATAAGTAGTAATTTATCTCCCAGAGGGTCCAGGACCAACCCTGCCTTAGAATACTGCTTGGATTTCCTGGCAAAATAACCGTCAGCCGCATCTGAGATAACACCGAGAATAAAAATACCCAAAGCAATAAATCTAAAGTAACTCCTATCGGTAGAGTAATAGATTAAACTCGCGATAAAGAACGGGACGCTTAAGATTCTAAAAGTTGAGATTTTATTTGCGAAATTCATTTAATCATCCTAACACGGTGCGGGGGCCAATAAATCACTAAGGCCTTACCTAAAATATTCTTACGCGGCACAAATCCCCAATAGCGGCTATCCTGCGAAGAAGCAGAATTATCACCCAAGACAAAGAAATTATCTTCAGGTATCTTTATCTTTCTGCCTTCCTGGCCAAATTCACCGCGATTATAATAGTATCTTTGATTAAAGATGGGGTCTAGGAGTGGCTTATCATTAATGTATACTGTGCCGTTCTTAATCTCTAACGTTTCTCCGGGCAGGCCCACAAGCCGCTTTATGAAATCCTTCTTTGGGCTTTCCGGATAAATAAAAACAATTACGTCGCCTCTATTAGGCTGCCTGATTGCAGGCAAACTTAAATCGGCTAAGGGGACCTTTGCGCCATAGATAAATTTATTTACCAAGATTAAATCCCCCTCTAAAAGCGTAGAACGCATGGAACCGCTGGGAATTTTAAATGCCTGAATTACAAAGGCCCGAATAATCATTGCCAGGATAAAAGCAACAACAATCGATTCCACCCACTCCCAAACTACTGACTTCCATTTCTTTTTTTCCATTTAGCAGTTTAACAATTTAATTATATTTTTAATACTTCTAAAAATGCTTCCTGGGGAATCTCTACTTTTCCGAATTGCTTAAGCCGCTTTTTGCCTTTCTTCTGGCTTTCCCAGAGTTTACGCTTACAGGTAATATCACCGCCGTAGCACTTACTCGTAACGTGCTTACCCATAGACCTTACCTTTTCAGAAGCAAGAATCTGACTACCCACAGCTGCCTGTATGGTAACCTCAAATAATTGCCGGGGGATTAATTCCTTAAGCCTGATCACCAAACCTTGGGCCTTATACATGACCTTATCCTTATGTATTAACGATGAAAATGCATCGCAGATTACTCCGTTTAACAGGATATCAAGTTTTACTAGCTTTGCAGGAAGGTATCCTTTGAACTCATAATCCATGGAGCCGTATCCTTTGGTAAGAGACTTTACCTTATCGTAAAAATCTACGATTATTTCAGAGAGCGGTATATCAAAAATCAACTTTACCCTATCCACGCCTAAATATTCGCTGGATTTAAATACACCTCTCCTCGTTTTGGTCATTTCGCATACAGGGTCTATATTTTCCACGGGTATAATCATCAGTAAGCTTACATATGGCTCCTGTGCCTCCTGAATATCCTGCACGGGAGGAAGTTTCACGGGCGTATCTACTTCTATAATCTCGCCGTCTCTTTTTCTTACCCGATATACAACATTAGGGACGGTCAGAATTAAATTTAAATCATATTCTCTCTCCAGGCGTTCCTGCACTATCTCCATATGCAAAAGCCCTAAAAATCCGCATCTAAAACCCGAACCGAAAGATTGTGAGTTCTCCGGCTCGAATACAAAAGAAGCATCCGATAATTTTAACTTATCCACCGCATCGCGCAGTTTCGGGAAATCCCCCGGATTCACAGGATATACTCCACAGAACACAAGAGGTTTTAATGTCCGGTATCCCGGCAGTGCCTCCTTGCAGGGGTTTTTAGTATCGGTAAGGGTATCCCCGATTATAATCTCTCTAGGGTCGCGTATATTTGCATTTAAATAACCGACTTCACCGCAAGTCAAAGAATCTGCTTTAGAATATTGTAAATCCTTAAATACACCTAATTCTTCTATTTTATAGGTCTTGCCGGAATGCATTAATTTTATTTGGGTATGCTTATCAATCTGGCCATCCACTACCCTGACAAAGACCACCACGCCTTTGAATATATCAAAACGGCAGTCAAAAACAAAGGCCTTTAAAGGATGTGTAATTTCACCTGACGGGGGAGGCACGGCTTTTACGATTCTTTCCAATATATCCTCGATTCCTATGTCTTCTTTGGCGGAAGCCAAGATTATATCTTCCTCTTTAAAGCCCAGGACACTGGTAATTTGGTCTTTAACGCGCGGTATATCGACCAGGTCAAGATCGATCTTATTTATCACGGGTATAATTGTTAACTTATTTTCATGCGCAAGATAGTAGTTGGCAACAGTCTGAGCTTCAATGCCTTGGCCGGCATCTACTACTAAGACCGCGCCTTCGCAGGCAGCCAAAGATTTAGAAACCTCATAAGTAAAATCTACATGGCCAGGCGTATCAATAAGATTCAATATGTAATCCTTCCCGTCTTTGGCACGATAGGATAATCTCACCATCGAGGCTTTAATAGTTATGCCCCGTTCTCTTTCTAAGTCCATGTCATCGAGAAGCTGATTGCGCTTATGTTTCTTATCCACGGCACCGGTTAACTCCAGTATCCTGTCAGCTAAAGTGGATTTACCGTGGTCTATATGAGCAATAATTGAAAAATTGCGTATTAAAGATTTATCCATTTATTGAATGTAGCTTAATACTTTATTTACCATTTCTTCGATAGTCAAATTGGTAGTATCTATGTAAATCGCATCCTCTGCTCTCTTCAGAGGCGCAAATTCCCGGGTAGAATCAATATTATCTCGATTTTTCAGGTCATTCTCAATATCTTCTGGGGTAATATTTTGACCCAATTCTTTTAATTCTTTATATCTACGCTTTACCCTTTCCTCGAATTCTGCATCAATATAGAATTTCTTATCTGCGTCCGGGAAAACTACTGTCCCTATATCACGGCCATCCAAGACACTGTCTCTAAGTCTTCCCAGTCTTCTCTGTAACCCTAACATCACTTCTCTTATGCCTTTTATCTTGGCAATATCAGAAACTAACCTGGTAATACTTGGTTGCCTTATAGAGCCAGTAACATCTCGAGCATCTAAAAGTATCTTTAAAGAACTATCTGGATTATTGATTAAATCAATATTGGTGGAACGTGCCATTTCAATAAGTGCGGCGGTATCATTTACGTCTATTTTTCTCTCCAGGGCCTTCAGGGTCAATGCCCGATACATTGCTCCGGTATCAATATAAAGAAAGCCCAGTTTCTGAGCTATTATTCTGGCAACAGTGCTTTTACCCGCGCCAGCCGGACCGTCAATGGCAATAATCATCCTAAAATTTCTCTCTTGGCCTTTGCTTTTTTTAGAATCTTGATTAATGTTTTTTCGTCTCTCTTATTAATTGCTGACTTTATCCTAGATAAGTTGTTCTGAAAAGATTCTATGGATTTGAGCATATTTTTGCGGTTGCTCAAAAAAATATCCACCCAGAGCCTGCTATCCGATAGGGCGATACGGGTGGTATCCTTTAAGCCATTTGCGCCAAACTTCAGATATTTATCAGGTGCAGTGCCGATTAATGAGAAGGCAATGGCGTGCGGAAGGTGGCTGACAAAAGATAGAATCCTATCGTGGGTATCAGGGTTTAAGAAAACTACTCTTGCGCCAAGCTGCTCCCACAAACTCTTTATTTTTTTTAAGGCGTTAGGGGGTGTATTTTTTGTGGGGGTCAATATGCACAAAGAGTCTTTGAATATATCCGCCTGAACATTTGTAATACCACATTTTTCTGAACCTGCTAAAGGGTGGCTACCAACGTAATTAGGAAAAATCTTACTTAGTTTAGAAACGATTTCTTTTTTTGTGCTTCCTACATCAGTAACAATGCAATCCTTGTTGATAAATTTAACAACTGTGTCCGCCAATTTTAATATAGTATTAACCGGTGTTGCTAAAACTACTAGGTCTGCATCCTGAATTATGCTTAAGTCCTGTGAACCTTTATCTATTACGCGGCTCTTCCTCGCCCAGATTAAAGTATTTTTATGACGGCTAACCCCGATTATCTGGTGGGCGAGGCCGTTCTTCTTTATGGCCAATGCCATGGACCCGCCGATTAGACCCGTACCTATAATCGCAACTTTATTAAACAGTCTCATCAAATCTCTCTTCCTATTGATTTCGCTATAATTTTGAGGTCCTCCATGAGTTGGATGAAGTTAGAAGGTATTAGTGACTGTGCGCCGTCAGACTTCGCATCTTCCGGATGACTGTGCACTTCAATAATCAAGCCGTCTGCCCCGCAAGCAACAGCTGCTTTAGAAAGCGCGGGTACCAATCCCCATTTACCTGCAGCGTGACTGGGGTCAACAATTATAGGTAAATGCGAAAGTTGCTTTACAGCGGGTACAGCGCTTATGTCCAAGGTGCTACGCGTGAAATCCTCGAATGTCCTTATGCCACGCTCGCACAATATGACATTAAAATTACCTCCCGCCAATATATATTCTGCAGACATAAGTAATTCTTTAATAGTAGAAGACATACCGCGTTTTAATAAAACTGTTTTTTTTGTCTGTCCTACTTCTTTTAAAAGATTAAAGTTCTGCATATTACGCGCACCAATCTGAAGAATATCTACATATCTGGCTACTAACTCTACATCGCGGGGATCCATTACCTCGCTAACCGT
>JAUYDQ010000084.1 GCA_030691725.1 Candidatus Omnitrophota bacterium | reverse complement strand
TTGGCCTATCTAACTTAATTGCAGCTCCCTTCTCGGTTAGGTAGGCAGTATTACTTTCTTCCTGTCCGGGTATAGGTTTAATAATAATCATGGGTATTTTTTTCGCTAAAGCCTCTGATGTAGTTACGCCTCCTGGTTTAGTAATAATGATATTAGCGATGCTCATCAGCTCATTAATATTATCAACGTATTCAAAGACCAAAGTCTTTTTCTTATATTTTTTTATTTTTCTTTTTAAAGATCTATAGAGCTTCTTATTCGTTCCAGTCACGATTAATTCTTGGAAGTCATTTCTTACTTTTTCTAAAGATCTAACGATCGTTTTTATTGGGCCTAACCCCTGGCCCCCTCCCATAATCAATACGGTAGGAAGGTTCTGGTTTAAATTAAGTTTTCGCATGACTTCGTTTTTGAAAATATTTTCATTGAATTTAGGGTCAAAAGGAATTCCTAAAGGCTTTATTTTATGCGCCGGTACGCCTTTCTTTATTAAACGCCCAGTTACCTCATCCGATGGCGTAATGTAATAATTTACTGTGTCATATATCCAGTAGGAGTGAGGTATATAATCGGTAAGCACTGCAACGAGAGGCATATCTGAATTATAGGTAATTTTAAAATCCGCTACCATTCCGCAGGGAAAAGCTTGCGTACAGATAACGGCGTCCGGTCTAAATTTATCAAAAAGGTTTTTTAATTTTGGGGAGTTAAATTTATGAATGGTCTTTTTAATATTTTCTATTTTTTTTACTACAATGGGATTATCATAAAGATAGTCCCAAATTTGCGGCGTCCTTTTGATTACTGCCATATAAAGACGGTTGACAACTTTTTCCGAAATAGGATTGGTGTAATTAAAGGTATTGATATTGAGGGTCTCTACATTAGGCTGTAACATTCTTAGGGCTTTTTCAATCGCCAGGGTAGCGCTATGGTGCCCTGAAACTTCCGAGATATACATTAAAATTATGCGTTTAGGCTTATCAGGCATAAAGTTTAAGTTTTATCAAGAGCTGATTTCTTTCTCTCTTTACTCTGAACATTATAAATCAATTTTTGTTTAATCCATTTCTCTAGGTATTTCTTATGGAATCGCCAGTCTGTGCCGATTTTAAACGCAGGGATTTTGCCTTCCCGCGCATATCTATGAACAGTAAGGGGGTGGATATTCAAATACTCAGCAACCTCTTTGGTTGTTAATATCTCTTTCTCTTTAGGCATATTTAGCTTAATCTATGCATAGTTACAATAATTATAACATATATTTATAAACCTATATATAATTAAGATTTTCAAGCAATATTTATTTAAATAATACAAGTGGAAACAATTCTAATTTTGGGGATAATTTTTTTTAAGATTCTTCAATAATAGCTAATACTTCACCGACGTTTACTTCATCTCCTTCATGAAAGAAAATCTCTGAAAGCATTCCCAAACATGGGCTGGGCAGATTAAATGTAGCCTTATCAGTGGTAAGTTCTACCAAATCATCTTTTTCATTTATTTTTTCACCTTCTTTAAAATACCAATAAGAAACGGTTGCTTTTTTGATTCCTTCACCTAATTCCGGCAAGATTACTTTAGTCATATAAGGCTTACCTCCTTTATAGCGGGGTATCAAGAAAATCGCTTCGCGATAACTTCAAGGCGATTTTCTGATGGTTTGAGAAAGTGTTCTATGCTTTCCTATACCATAGAAAGGTATCTTGAAACTTATGGATGAAGACCTCCTTTAGATGTCCGATTTCGATATCTTTGCCCGATACTGTTTCCAATGAAGTCATTTCTATATCCATGCCGCATGGTTTGATGAGCCTAAAATTATCTAAATCATCCTTCTTTACATTTATGCTCAAACCGTGAAAAGTAATCCAATTTCTGATTGCGATACCGATAGAAGCAATTTTTTGTTTATCCCGCCCTTTTTCAATCGATTCACATACATTAGAATATAAAGGGCGGGATTTATCGATCCAAACTCCGGTTAAACCTTTATACCTTAGCCCGTTAATTCCGAAATCCGACAGGAGATCTATGACTAATTCCTCCAGTTGTCTTAAGAATAAATGGATATCTTTTTTAAAATAATTCAGATTAAATACAGGGTAGGCAATAAGTTGTCCGGGGCCATGATAGGTAACGTCTCCCCCGCGCTCTATTTCATACATAAGAATTCCCCTGTTTTTTAATTCAGGCAGAGGAACCTTGATATTTTCTTGTCTTCCCTGCCTACCTACGGTGATTACCGGATAATGTTGACAGAGAATCAGCGCACCGTTAAAATAATTATTTTTTATCTCTCTAAATATTTCTTTTTGGAATTGCCAGGCTTTTTTGAAATCAACCAAGCCTAAATTAAATATCCTAAAGTCCATACCCTTCTTTTAATGCGCTCGTTATGCCTTCGGATAATGTGGGATGAGCTAATATGGTATCCTGGACCTGTGTAACCAAAAGGCGAGATTGTATGGCTATGGTTAAAATGCCGATTAATTCTGTTGCCCGTGGACCAATTATAGAAGCACCCAATATCTCATTTGTTTTCTTATTTGAGATTATCTTAACAAAGCCTTCTGTTTCATCTAATATGCGCGCCATGCCTGAGCCTAAGAAATCAAACTTATTTATTCTTATATCAATATTTTTACTTTTTGCTTCTTCTTCTGTCAAACCAACACTGCCTATTTCCGGGTCAGTAAAGATGCAGTTAGGAATATTGTAATCACTGCACTTTTTTGGGTGCTTGGGATCCGTAATATTATCTGCGGCAATACCACCTTGATATGCAGCAAAATGCGCCAGCATAATTTTACTGGCACAATCACCGGCTGCGTAGATATTAGGAATACTGGTTTTAAGGTATTCATCGACGACAATTCTGCCATTTTCTAATTTAATGCCAAGTTTATCCAGGCCTAACCCCTCTGTTACGGAAGTCCTGCCAATACAAAGTAATACCAATTCGTAATGTGTAAGGTCTAAATTCTTTGCATCTGTGTTGGTAATTGCCCTAATATTCTTCTTTTTAAAAATTGTCTCTAATTTTTTGGCTATTTCTTTATCTATACCGGGTAATAACTGGGGTGTTAATTCTACTATTGATACCTGGCATCCCAAAACGGAGAATAAACTCGCAAATTCGCACCCGATAACTCCCCCTCCTATAATTAAAAGCGATTTCGGAATTTCTCTTAAATCTAAGATTTCATTGCTAGAGATAATCTTTTTCCCGTCAAATTTTATATCATGCAACTCGGCTGGCTTTGAACCAGTGGCAATAAGCATAAATTTTGTATTTATCTGTCTTTGGCCTATTTCTAGGGTATTGTTCGATAGAATTCTGGCCTGCGTATTTATAAAATCAACGCCCTTGAGCATAAACTCTAAACCTTTTTGTAGTTGTTGAATGATTGTATTTTTTCTGGCTTGAATTTCGGGAAAGTTTATTTGCGGGGTCGTTGTTTCTATGCCGAATATCTTAGATTTCTTTGTGAGGGTATAAATCTTGGCGGACTGTAAAAGCGCTTTGGTAGGGATACAGCCGCGGTTAAGACAGGTGCCACCTATTTGTTCTTTTTCAATAAGAGCGACCTTTAATCCGTGCGCTTTTGCTTTTAGTGCAGCATTAAATCCTGCCCAACCCGAGCCGATTATCGCCAGATCATAATCCATGGCAAAAGGGTTTGATTAGCTCTAAATTTTTATGTATGGATTCAACCGAATTAATGAAAAGCGATCTTTCCTCTTTATTTAAATCGAACTCAATGATTTTTTCTATGCCTTCTTTCCCTAAACGGCAAGGAACGCCTATGCAGATATCTTTAATCCCGTATTCGCCGTTTAAATAAGCAGATACCCCTATCAGCCGCTTCTCATCTTTAACAATAATTTTGACAATTGCTGCTATTGCCTGCGAAGGAGCAAAATAAGCACTGCCGCTGCCTAATAATGAGACAATCTCCTGCCCCCGCTCAAGGGTTTTTTTAACTAGAACTTTTATTCTTTCATCTTCGAGCATTTCAGTCAATTCTATGCCTTTTACAGTAGTAAACCGGGGTAACGGCAACATCTCTTCTCCATGGCTTCCTATCACGCAGGCTTCGATATCTGTATTTGGAACATTTAATTCTTTGCTTATAAGATTAGTAAACCTGGCAGTATCTAAACTTACCCCCATGCCGAATACTTTATTTGATTTAAGGCCCGTAATTTTTAAAGCGAGATACGTCATTAGGTCCAAAGGATTAGTTACGACTATCACTATTGATTGGCCAGATATATTTTTTATTACCAGGCAGATATCTTTCAATATCTGGGCGTTTTTATTCAGTAAATCTTCCCGCGTCATTCCGGGTTTACGAGTCAGCCCTGCTGTAACGATAATGATATTTGAATCCTTTATGGCCTCAATATCATCTGTCCCTTGGATGCGGTAATTATATTTAAAGATGGAACTTGCATCTTCCAAATCAAAGGCTTTGCCTTGCGCAAGACCCTTGGCTACGTCAACTAAGACTATATCGCCAAAGCCTGCCTCGAAAAGGCGCATAGCAGTTAATCCGCCAACATTACCAGCACCTATTATGGATATTTTCATTTCAGGTTTTTAATAATGGCATCTGCCATTTCTTGAGTTCCCACACTTGTGGGGTCATCACGGCTGGGTTTTAAATCGTAGGTTACTGATTTACCTTCTGCCAATACTTTTTTTACTGCTGTCTCTAACTTATCTGCAGCGCTTTTCTCTTTCATGTATCTAAGCATAAGGACTCCCGATAGTATCATCGCAGTAGGATTAACCAAATTCCGCCCTTTATATTTAGGTGCTGCGCCGTGTACTGCCTCGAACACTGCCATATCATCACCTATATTTGCACCCGGAGCAACTCCTAATCCACCTACCAGGCCTGCGCATAAATCAGAAATTATATCGCCGTAAAGATTAGGCAACACCAATATATCGTAATCTTTAGGTTTCCGTACTAATTGCATTGCCATATTATCTACGATTGCTTCCTCAAAGATTACCTTGTCAATATAATCTTTTGCAACTTCACGTGCTGTTTTTAAAAATAATCCGTCGGTAAATTTCATAATATTCGCTTTATGCACAACCGTAACTTTCTTGCGGTTATATTTTACGGCATATTCAAAGGCAAATTTTACAATCCTTTCTGAAGCATATTTAGATATAGGTTTAATTGAGATGCCCGAATCTTGGCGTATTTTCTTATGAGCAAACTCTTCTATCTTGGAAATAAGTTCTTTGGTTTCGGTTTTACCCTCCTCAAATTCAATACCCGCATATAAATCCTCGCTATTTTCCCTAATAATTACCAAGTCTATATCTTCATAAGGACTCTTTACTCCCGGATATGATTTTGCCGGCCTTACACATGCATAAAGGTCTAAGGCCTGTCTTATAGCCACATTTACTGAACGGAAACCCTCGCCGATTGGAGTAACAATAGGTCCTTTTAGGGCAACCTTATTCTTTTTTATAGATTCTAAAACATTTTTGGGTAATATATCGCCGTATTTATCTATGGCATCCTGACCGGCAATAACTTCCTCCCATGCCACCTTAACTCCGGTTGCCTCAATGCACCTTCTTGCTGCCCTGATTACTTCCGGGCCAATGCCGTCACCGGGTATTAAAGTAATTTTATGTTCCATATGATTTAAATTTTAGGTAATTCTTTAAATTTTTTATAATAGCTAACCAGCCCTCCGGCACTTAATATTTCCTGCATAAATTTAGGTAAAGGCTTAATTCCCATCCGGCTATTCTTGGTTACATCTTTTACTATTCCTTTAACCATATCTATAAATAAGGTGTCATTTTCTTCAATCTTGCCGGTGTCAGTTTCAATTAAAGGTAAGCCGATATTAAATCCGTTACGGTAAAATATACGTGCGAATGTTTTAGCTAAAATAGCTACGATTCCGCATTCCTTTATCACTAATGGCGCCTGTTCCCTTGATGAACCCATGCCGAAATTTTCGCCTGCCACAATTATTGACTTACCAGGAATTATTTTTGCAGGAAAACCGGGGTCCATATCTTCCATTATGTGTTTAGATAATTCTTTGATGTCAGTTATTGAGAATTTATATCTACCGGAAATGATAAAATCAGTATTTATATTATCGCCCAATTTTATGCTTATACCTTTTATTCTCATAATTGTTTAAATTCTTCGGGATTCTTAACTCTGGACAACGCTACGTCTAAACTAATAAGCCCTTTTTGATATAGTTCTTTTAAAGATTTATCCATTGTTTTCATACCGTATTGACTGCCTGTTTGCATAAGTGTCGGTATCTGTTCGATCTCCTGCTCACGAATAAGATTTCTTATGCCGGAAGTTCCCAGCATTATTTCAGTAGCCAGTATTCTTCCTTGGCCTGAGGCCATAGGAAGCAATAATTGCGACACCACACCTTGCAAGCAATTTGCTAATTGTAGCCTTACTTGTTGCTGTTGGTAGGGCGGAAATACGTCTATAATTCTTTCCACGGTTTGAGGCGCATCAGGTGTATGGAGTGTTGCTAAAACTAAATGGCCTGTTTCAGCAGCAGTAAGAGCAGTGGATATGGTCTCAAGATCGCGCATCTCGCCTACCACAATAACATTCGGGTCTTGCCTTAAAGCGCGCCTGAGTGCCTCAGCAAAAGAGCGTGTATCTGTGTAAACCTCTCTTTGTTTAACAATACTCTTTTTATTTATATGCACAAATTCAATCGGGTCCTCAATACAAATTATAAGGCATTCCTTTTCATTATTAATAAGGTCGATAATTGCTGCTAAGGTTGTAGTTTTGCCCATGCCCGTTGGCCCGGTTATTAATACTAGGCCATTTGATTTACGTGCCAGATCCATAACTATGGGTGGTAAACCTAATTGTTCGATGCCGGGTATTTTTAAAGGCACGCGCCTGAAGGCTGCCTCTACAACCCCTCTTTGTATATGAATATTGACCCGGAACCTGTCCAGGCCCGGGAGGGCAACAGAGAAATCTAGCTCCAGATCTTTTTCCAGCGTTTCTTTCTGAGTATTAGTCAAAACACCGTATATCATCCTTTTTAAATCTTCTCTGGTTAAAGCGGGTTGATTCGTCCGGTTTAATTTTCCGTCAAGGCGCAATATAGGCGGTTCTTTTTCAGTTAAATGCAAATCAGAGGCCTTTTTCTCAATACTTAATAAAAGCAAATCGCGTATTTCCATATTAACCTCCCCTTTAATGAGCCCACAACTTACGCAACAGCAAGTGAACGTAAGTTGTTTTGGCCGAATTAATCCCCCCCTCTTTCTTTCGCAAGAAAGCAGGGGGGATAAGTTCGCACAGAACTTATGTGCTCACTTATAAAAACTCTCTCGGATCCGCAATATGGCCCTTAATAGCAGATACGGCTACGGTTGCAGGTGACGCCAAGTAAATAAAAGCATTGGGGTTGCCCATTCTGCCTTTGAAATTTCTGTTAGCAGTTGATATGACTACTTCGCCGTCAGCAGGAACTCCGTTATGCGTTCCGACGCAAGGGCCGCATCCAGGCGGAACCAGCACGGAACCTGCCTTGATAAATATATCTATAATACCTAATCTCAAAGCTTCCAAAAAGATTGTACGTGAAGCAGGGCAAATAATAAATTTTACTCCAGGTGCGATTTTTCTGGATTTTAATATCGAAGCGGCTATCTTTAAATCCTGCAGTCTTCCATTAGTGCAGGTACCTAAAAATGCCTCATTTATCTTTATTTTTTTTAATTCATCAACGGATACAGTATTATCCACGCTATGCGGACGAGCGACTTGAGGCCCGAGCCTTGAGATATCATACTCTAAAACCCCTATATACTTTGCAGGCTTATCTGCAATCACCGGCTTTATCTTTTTATTTTTAATAAATCTTGATTTTAACCAAAGCATTGTTTTTCTATCCTGGGGCATAAATCCTGCTTTTGCACCCATCTCCACAACCATATTGCATATAGTAAAGCGGCCATCCATATCTAATTTGTCAATTACATCACCGCTAAATTCTATTGCTTTATATGTTGCGCCACCCGAGCTTACATTACCGATAATATGCAAGGCTATATCTTTAGCAAATACTCCTTTGGGTATCTTGCCATTTACTATTATTTTAATAGTTTGCGGCACTTTAAACCAGTTTTTTCCTGTTACTAAAGTAATTGCCAAATCGGTAGAACCTACACCCGTAGCAAAAGCGCCTAATGCACCATAAGTGCATGTGTGAGAATCTGCGCCCAACACTAAATCTCCCGGCAATATTTGTCCTGATTCTGGTATAACTTGATGGCAGACACCGCAACCAATATCATAAAGCCCGGTATCGTAACGCTTGGCAAATTCGCGCATTCTTTTATGAATCCTAGAAATCCCCTCGCTCGGTGAGGGTGCGTTGTGGTCAATAACCATACAAAATTTTGTTTTTGTTTGTTTTACGCCGAGCTCCTCTAATCTGTCCATAATAATAGAGGAAGTTCCGTCTTGTCCGAAGGCGAAATCAACTTTACATATTGCAAAATCTCCTGCCTTTAGTTCTCTTCCTGCGTGATTGCTCAGTATCTTTTCAGCAATAGTTTTGGCAATCATAATTTATTCAGCCACCCCTCAATTCTATCCATACCTTTTTCTATTTGCGTAAGAGCTGTAGCAAAGCTTATGCGCACATAGTCATCCCTGCCAAACCCTATCCCCGGAATAAGGCTCACATAAGCTTCCTCGAGAAGACGATTAGCGAATGTGGTAGAATCCAACCCGAACTTAGAGATATCGCAGAATATATAAAATGCACCTTTTGGCTTTACAAAGCTAATTCTTCTTATTTTGTCTAATCTTTCAATTGTATAATCCCTTCTTTTTTGAAACTCGTTGCTCATCAGTTTAGAGAAGTCATCGGGTGCACTTAATGCTGCCACAGCTGCCTTTTGGCTAATCGAAACGGGATTTGATGTAGAATGATCCTGCAGTTTAGATACAGCATCGACAATGTCAGCAGGCCCTGCCAAATATCCAATGCGCCAACCAGTCATAGAATAACTTTTGGATAGGCCGTTGACAGTGATAGTTAAGTTATATATATCTTTATTGAAAGATGCAATGGATACATGCTTTAGATTATCAAACATAATCTTTTCATATATCTCATCACTTATAACAAAAATTTTCTTTGCTATACAGATTTCCGATATTTGTCTTAATTCATCTTCTGTATAAACGCATCCCGTAGGATTAGAAGGGCTATTCAGTATAATTGCTTTCGTTTTTGAATTGATATATTTTTCTAAATCTTTAATTGTTATTTTGAAATCATTTTGAGGCAGAGTCTCGATAAAACACGGTTTTCCTTCGCACAGGTTTACCATTTCAGGATAACTTACCCAATAAGGAAGGGGTATTAATACCTCATCGCCTTTATTTACCAAGACGAATAATGCATTAAATATGCTGTGTTTTGCACCGCAGGAAACAACTATTTGGGATGAATCGTATTCGAGGGAATTGTCTTTTTTTAATTTATCGGCAATAATTCTTTTTAATTCTGGGATACCTGTGGTAGGCGTATATTTGGTAAAACCTGCCTTTATTGCTGTTATCGCGGCATCTTTAATGAAATCGGGAGTATCAAAATCAGGCTCACCAGCAGCAAAATTTATAATATCGCATCCTTCGGATTTTAATTTTTTGGCTTTTGCGGTTATGGCTAGAGTTGAGGAAGGATTTATTTTCTTGGTACGTTTTGCTAACCTGATATCTATTCGCATCGAGATATCTTTATCATTATAAAGAGTCCCGCCCTCTTTTAAATATTCCTCGCAAACCTCCTAAAAACTTCTTCGTAGATTTTTTACTGATAGGCGGTTTTTCTTTTATTGCTATTTCTGCCTTGGGCTCTTTTTCCTCTGGAGGTTGCTCTTTTGGAAGTCCCTCTTTTAATATTTCGGGTTTTTTTTCTGCCTCTTTCGTCTGTGCTCCTACTTTTGGTTTCTTAGGCCTTTTCTCTTTGATTTCGGTAAGCGCCAAGATTACTAATTGCGCATTATCACCCAGCCTTGAACCAAGACTAAGAATTCGAGTATAGCCACCGATTCTATTAGCAAAACGTGGAGCGACCTCTTTAAAAAATAAACTTACCAATTTATGGTCTCCTAATATTCTATAAGCCTGTCTTTTTGCAAAAAGAGAATTATTTTTGCCCAAAGATATAAGTTTTTCTATCAAAGGTTTTACTGCCTTAGCTTTTGCTTTTGTGGTTTTAATCCTCTGATGTATAATCAGGGCTTTGGCTAAGCTAACCAATGTTGCCTTGCGCCAGCTTGTACGACGATTCAACTGTAACTTTACATTAGCGTGTCTCATTTTTTAATCGCCTAAATAGTTTATTATTATTTTTTTAATTTCTTCGGGTCGATCTGCATCCCTAAAGTCAGTCCCATTCCCGCAAGGAGTTCCTTGATTTCAACTAAAGATTTCTTGCCAAAATTTTTAAAGCCCAGCATTTCTTCTTCAGCCCTTTTTACTAAATCAGCGATTGTTTTAATATTCGCCTCTCTTAAGCAGTTTGAGCTTCTTACCGATAATTCAAGTTCAGATATAGGAAGCCTTAATTTTTCATATAAAGCTACCTCTTCTTTGGTCATTTCTAGCTCTTCTTCTATGTCTTCCGGTAACTGACCGAAGTTAACAAAAATATCTAAATGCCTTTGTAATATATTAGAAGCATAAAGAAGTGCATCTTTTGGGCTTATTGCCCCATTCGTCGATATTTCTAATATTAATTTATCGTAGTCAGTTCTTTGTCCGACGCGCGTATTCTCAACTGAGAAACTTACTTTTTTTACAGGGGTAAATACGGAATCTATTGGAATCACACCTATGGGAAGTCCGTCTTTTTTATTTAGTTCGGAAGGTACATAACCTCTGCCTCTTGCTACTTCCATTTCCACGTTGAGTTTTGTATCTTTAGTTAAAGTAGCAATATGTAAATCAGGATTAATTATTTCTATTGTCTCATCTACCTCAATATCCTTTGCTTTGACTTCGCCCTTGGTGTTCTTTTTTATATATATTGTCTTAGGTATTTTTGAGCGTGAGTTCAAAACCAGGCTTTTTATATTTAAGATTATCTCAGGAACATCTTCGAGTACTCCTGCTATAGTAGAAAATTCATGCTGTACGCCTTGAATCTTAACCGAAGTTACTGCACTCCCTTCTATGGAAGAAAGTAAAACCCGCCTTAGAGGATTACCTAAAGTTACACCATAACCTCTTTCGAACGGAGCAGCTGAGAATTTACCATATGTATCAGTGTAAGTGGATTCGTCGCATTCCAATCTCTTCGGCAACTGAAAATCTCTCCATTTTATTCCCATCTTACCTCCTTAAATGAGCAGACAATTTATAGAGTGAAACGATGTAAATTGTAGGCGAAGCCGTCTGCGAATTTAACCCTTTACATTTTTTGAAATGTGCGTTGATTTCGAAACTTACCCTTAACTCAAAAAATGTAAAGGGTAAGTTCGGCCAAACAACTTATGTAAGTTCGGACCTATAAGTTATGTCGCATACACTATTATTAATATAGAGCTCCTTAACTTATGTCCTTACTTTGAATATAACTCTACTATTAATTGTTCTTGAATTGTCTGCTGGATATCGTCTTTCTCGGGCAACCTTAGAACCTTTGCCTTTAGTTCCTGAGCATTAAATTCAAGCCAGGAAGGAACGCTCCTGTCTTTCGACAATTCAAGATTATCTTTAAGTTTCTTTAGTGCTTTTTCTTTTGCCTTTATCTGGATCGTATCGCCTTGCTTTACTAAATAAGACGGTATATTTACGCGTTTAGAATTCACATATATAAAGTTATGACGGACAACCTGCCGGCTTTGAGCCCTTGAGATACCTACGCCCAATCTAAATATAACGTTATCTAATCTTCTCTCTAACAATTGTAATAATACCTTGCCGGTTACGCCCTTTGACTTAGAGGCGATTTTGAAATATCTGCGGAATTGCCTTTCTAATACTCCATACATCCATTTTGCTTTCTGCTTTTCTTTTAACTGTAAACCGTAGTTAGAAAGCTTCTGTCTACTTTGTCCGTGATCGCCTGGGGCATAAGCTCTTTTAGATATAGCGCATTTTGGGGTAACGCACCTCGTACCTTTTAAAAATAATTTTTCCCCTCCACGTCTACACAGCCTGCAAACAGCATTTATATATCGAGCCATTTATTTTATACTCTCCTTCTTTTTTTTGCGCGACAACCGTTATGCGGAATAGGCGTTACATCCTTGATAGTAGTTATGGTAAGCCCTGACGCCTGCAATGCCCTTATTGCTGATTCCCTTCCTGATCCGGGGCCCTTTACACGAACCTCTACCTCTTTAAGACCTATCTCTTTTGCTTTTCTTGCCGCATCAGTCGCAGCTATTTGAGCAGCAAAAGGAGTGGATTTTTTTGAACCGCTATAACCTACAATACCGGGAGCAGACCAAACCAGGACGTTCCCCTGCTTATCGGTTATGGTAATTATGGTATTATTAAAACTTGCTTGGATATGGGCTATACCAGCAATTATACCTTTTGCAATCTTTTTCTTTTTTGCCTTATCTTTTATTGCCATTTATTCTTATACTCCTTTTAGTTTAGCGGGTGGCGCAGCCCTTTTCTCTTCGACGGGCTTCTTTGCAACCGCCATGCCTCTCTTACGAGGTCCCTTTCTGGTTCTTGCGTTTGTGCGCGTGCGCTGGCCTCTTACAGGAAGCCCTTTTTTATGACGCATCCCTCGCCAAGAACCGATTTCCATCAGTCTTTTTATATTCTGCGAGATTTCCCGACGCAGATCTCCCTCAACTTTATAACCGCCTTTTTGTATAGCATTGGTTATATACGAGATTTCATCCTCGTTCAGGTCTTTCGCCCGCTTATCGGGATTAATACCTGCTTCTTTAAGGATTTTATTTGATAGTTTCCTGCCTACTCCAAATAAATAAGTTAAAGCAATCTCAATTCTTTTTTCTTTGGGTATATCTACGCCTATAATTCTTGGCACCTTACCTCGCTCCCTTCGTTCGCTCGGAGTTATTAGTTACTAGTTATAAGTTATTAGTTTTCAACCCATAACCCATAACTCATAACTTTATTCTAACCCTGTCTTTGTTTATGCTTTGGTTTAGGGCATATTACTCTAATGATACCTCTTCTTTTAATAATTTTACACCTGTCGCAAATTTTTCTAACTGAGGCTTTTACTTTCATATTTTTATTTGGCCCTAAAAGTAATCCTTCCTCGGCTTAAATCGTAAGGAGAAAGCTCTAACTTTACTTTATCGCCGGGTAATATCCTTATGAAATTCATACGCATCTTACCTGAGACGTGAGCGAGGACGCGATGTCCATTTTCCAATTCAACCCTAAACATGGCATTGGGCAATGCTTCGATTACTTTGCCTTCGGTTTCAATCAATTCCTCTTTAGCCATATTCTAATTGGTTAGAATTTTCGGCCCCTCTTCTGTAATTGCTACCGTATGTTCAAAATGAGCAGAAGGCAATCCGTCCTTTGTAACCGCAGTCCAGCCGTTATCGAGAATCTTACATTCCCACGTTCCCATATTTACCATTGGCTCGATTGCGAAAACCATACCTTTTTTTAACACTTCGCCTTGATTGGGTAAACCAAAGTTAGGTATCTGAGGGTCTTCATGTAAACTGTAACCTATGCCGTGACCTACAAATTGCCTTACTACTGAAAATCCTTGGCTTTCTACATAGGTTTGTATGGCATAAGATATATCCGATAAATGATTATTTACTCGTGCTTGTTTTATACCTTGCGATAACGCATTTCTGGTTACCTCGATTAGTTTCTGTGCCTTAGGATCTATGCGTCCCACAGGCAGAGTAATCGCAACGTCAGAAATATAGCCTTTATAATTTATACCTGCATCTAAACTTATAATATCTCCATCTTTTAGCATTTTTTGACCGGGTATGCCATGTACAACTTCTTCGTTAACGGAGGTGCATATATTTGCCGGAAAGCCATTATAATCCTTAAAAGCGGATATTACATCCTCCTCCCTTATTAATTTTTCTGCTAATCGGTCAATTTCGATAGTAGAGATACCTGCCCGGATAAACTTTTTGAGTCTATGCATTATTTTAGATAGGATTTTACATGACTTCTTAAGCATTTTTAAATCTTCTTCAGACTTTATGGGAATCATTATATTCTTTTGCCAGCTCAATAATTCTATTTAAGACTATTGTCTTATCCCCATCTGCCGAAAGGCGGTGAAGCTTATGTTTATCGTTGTAATATTGAATTAATGGAGCAGATTCTTCCAGGTATACCTGAAGACGTTTTTTGACAGTCTCGTCTTTATCGTCGCTTCTTTGATAAAGTTTTCCGCCGCAGTTATCACAGGTCATATTAACTTTAGGCGGCATATTTTTTGTGTGAAAATTTGCACCGCAAACACTGCAGACTAAGCGTCCGGATAGGCGCTGTATAATTACGGGATCGCTCGTATCAAGATAAATTACAAGGTCTATCGCGGTATTTCTTTCTTTTAACATGTCGTCTAATGCTTTTGCCTGATTTATGTTACGCGGATAACCGTCTAAAATAAAACCTTGTTCAATATCGGGTTGGCTGACGCGTTGATTCAACATCTGGATAACTAATTCATCGGGTACTAATGCGCCCCTATTCATAAAGTCTCGGGCGAGCTTACCTAATGCTGTACCTTGCGAAATATTCTCTCTTAACAAATCACCCGTAGATATGTGGGGCAACCTTAATCTTTGCGCCAATGTCTTTGCTTGTGTGCCTTTTCCTGCTCCCGGTGGGCCCAAAAGAATCATTTGCATATTTTTTAAACGCCTTATCTTCTTCCCCTGATGCGCCCGGATTTAATAAATCCTTCGTAATGATGCATAAGAAGATGCGATTCTATCTGTTTTAAGGTATCTAATATTACGCCTACTATAATTAGCATTCCTGTACCGCCAAAAAAAGATGCGATTAGATACGGAACCTTAAGCCAGGCCATAAGAAAATCAGGGAATATGGCGATAAAGGCAATGAATGCCGCTCCTGCTAAGGTTATCCTTGTCATTACATAATCTAAAAATTCTGTAGTAGGTGTCCCTGGCCGGATACCCGGGATAAAACCGCCGTACTTTTTCATATTCTCAGATAAATCAACAGGATTAAATACAATTGCAGTATAAAAATAACAGAAGAATATTATAAGCAATGAGTATACAACCGTATAAAGCAGGTGCCCTCTTACTAATCCCTGCGCCCATCTCTGAAATGCGGGGTTGGGAATAAACGAGGCTATGGTTGCAGGAAATAGAATTATTGACTGGGCAAAGATAATAGCAATGACCCCGGATGTATCTACTTTTAAAGGTATATACGTGTTCTGACCGCCAAAGATTTTTCTTCCTACAATCCTGCGTGCATATTGGACGGGGATCTTTCTTTGCCCTTGGGTTATTAAGATTACCGCGAATACTACACCGACCAATAAAGCCGCCATAATTAATAAAGTAAACGGCTGGATTTGCCTGCGGGATGGCGAAAAAGGTGAAATCAAGATAAACAGTTGGTTCATTGCTGGCCAGATTCTGGAAATGATTCCGGCGGTAATAACTAATGATATACCATTCCCGATGCCTCTTTCTTGAATCTGTTCTCCCAGCCACATAATAAATATTGTGCCGGTAGTCAAAGTAAGAACAGTAAGTATCCTAAAACCC
>JAUYDQ010000030.1 GCA_030691725.1 Candidatus Omnitrophota bacterium | reverse complement strand
ACCAAGCATTTGTTTGATAATCGGTATGGTACCGGCCAGTCTACGCTCGACGGAGTAATCCGTGCCACGAACCGGTTAATCGCTGGTTTAAATGTGGTAATCTGCGGATATGGTTGGTGTGGTAAGGGCGTAGCAATGCGTGCCTGTGGCTTAGGCGCTAAAGTAATTGTAGTTGAAATTGATCCTTTACGTGGCCTTGAAGCAAATATGGACGGATATCAAGTGATGCCAATTAGTGATGCGGCAGGAATCGGCGATATTTTTATTACCCTTACCGGCGATATCAATGTAATCCGCAAAGAACATTTCCTGAAGATGAAAGACGGGGCAATTGTAGCTAATTCCGGGCATTTTGATGTGGAGATAGATATACCGGCATTAGAAAAATTAAGCAGAAAGAAAAAACGCATACGCGAGTTCGTGGATGAATACGTCTTAGCTAATGGCCGCAAGATTTACCTTTTAGGCGAAGGCCGGCTAATAAATTTGGCGGCTGCTGAAGGCCATCCGGCGCAGGTTATGGATATGTCTTTTGCTAATCAGGCATTAAGCGCGGAATATATTATCAAACACCACAAAGGATTAAAAAACCATGTTTATAAGGTTCCCGAGGATATAGATAAAAATATTGCTAGACTCAAATTGAAATCTATGGGTATAAGAATAGATGCATTGACCACAGAACAAAGGAAATATCTTTCCAGTTGGGAAATAGGCACATGATAAAAAAAATTGCGGTTTTGACTACCGGCGGCGACGCTCCCGGCATGAATGCGGCGATTCGCGCTGTGGTGCGTTATGCTATACATAACAAATTAGAAGTCATGGGCATATTTCGCGGTTGGTGGGGTTTAATTAATGAGGAATTGAAATTATTAGATCACCGTTCTGTATCAGGGATTATCAATCAGGGCGGTACGATTCTTAAAACCGCACGCTGCCCGGAGTTTGAAACTGAAGAAGGGCAGAAGAGGGCATTGAATACAATAAAAAAGAACGCCATAGATGGTTTGATTATGATTGGCGGGAATGGTAGCTTTAAAGCCGCACATATTTTTGGTACAAAATACAATGTGCCCTGCATTGGCATGCCCGCTTCCATTGATAATGATATTAACGGGATAGATGTAACTATCGGTTCAGATACCGCTATAAATACAGCACTTGCCGCTATTGATAATATTCGCGATACAGCAACTTCTATGGAGAGAATTTTTGTGGTTGAGGTTATGGGCAGGGAATCCGGCTATATTGCTTTACAGGTTGCTTTGGCCGGCGGCTGTGAAGATGTCATAATCCCCGAGCGAAGATTTAATTTGGAAAATATCTGTCACGATATCGTAGAAGGAAATTTAAGAGGCAAGATAAGCTGGATTATTGTCGTGGCTGAAGGCGCGGGTTCAGCCTTTGATATTGCCAAAAAGATAACCGAGATGACCAGCCTTGAGACACGGCCGGTTGTTTTAGGCCATATTCAAAGAGGAGGCCGGCCCAGTGCTTTTAGCCGGACTCAAGCCGCAACTCTTGGTGAGGCAGCAGTTGAATGTTTACTCAAAGGGGAATCGGATAAAGCCGTCTCTATAAAAGACGGTAAAATAGCCGTAATAGATTTAGAATTTGCTATAACCAAGAAGAAATTAAATGTTGATAGTTTGTATAATTTAGTTAAGGTATTAACTTAGGGGATTAGGGGGAAGTATATTATGGGAAGAAGGCCGCTGGATATTGAAAAAATTGCCATGGATTTAGTTATGAGTGATGATTCGGCGATAAAAGAAAAGTTAGCCAAAAAGATTTTTGATATCGCCTATAAGAAAGACATTTATCCTTCCAGTATCCATCAGTTTTATATGGCACGGGGCAGAGGCGAATTCGGTGGTTTTACTGTTCCCGCCATAAATTTAAGGAGCATGACTTATGACCTGGCGCGTGCAATATTTCGGGTGGCCAAGAAGAATAATTCCGGCGCATTTATTTTTGAAATTGCCAAATCTGAAATGGGATATACTAGTCAACCACCTATAGAATACGCTGGTGTTATTTTGGCTGCAGGGATAAAAGAAGGATATGTCGGCCCTGTATTTATTCAAGGTGACCATTTTCAGGTGAATGCAAAAAAATTTCAAGAGAGCCCCGGTAAAGAAATCGATAGCCTTAAAGCTCTGATCAGTGAATCTATCGACGCAGGATTTTATAATATTGACATTGACTCATCTACATTGGTAGATTTATCCAAAACAGATATCAAAAAACAACAGTATTGGAATTACGAAGCCTGTGCAAAACTCACGCAGTTTATCCGTCAAATTCAACCGCGAGGGGTTGAGATTTCTGTAGGCGGTGAAATTGGGGAGGTAGGCGGTAAAAATTCTACGCCTGAGGATTTACGGGCATTTATGCTTGGGTTTAGGGAAAGGCTGCGTAAAGGCCGTACTGGCATTAGTAAGATAAGTATCCAGACCGGTACTTCCCACGGAGGCGTAGTTTTGCCTGATGGGACTGTGGCGCAGGTGAAATTAGATTTTGATACACTAAAAGCATTATCTAGGATTGGGCGTGAGGAATTTGGTTTGGCGGGTGCGGTGCAGCACGGTGCATCGACTTTGCCAGCTGAGGCATTTCATAAATTTCCCGAGACAGAAACTTGCGAGGTGCATCTAGCTACCGAATTTCAGAATATGATTTATGAAAGTAAACATTTTCCGCAAGAACTAAAAGCAAAAATTTACGATTGGTTAAAAATCAATGCTGCACAGGAGAAAAAAGAAGGCGAAAGCGAAGAACAATTTTTCTATAAGACGCGTAAAAAGTCATTAGGTTCGTTTAAAAAAGAAATTATGTCTTTGCCTGGCCAGGTACGCGATGCTATTACAGGTGAAATTGAGGAGAGATTTGATTTTCTCTTTAAACAGCTAAACGCAGTAAATAATAAAGATTTGGTGGATAAATATGTAGCCTTAAAACGGGTGATTATGCGTAAAAGGAAAGAGGATACAAAAGCAGTGCAGCACGATAGTGAAGGAGCGGATTAATACAAAAGGAGAAAAATGATGCGTTCTGATAAAATTAAAAAAGGTTTAGAACGAGTCCCGCACCGGGCGCTTTTACACGCTACGGGCTTAAGCAGGAAAGATCTCCAGAGGCCTTTCATCGGCGTGGCTACTTCTTTTACGGATTTAATTCCCGGCCATATTGGTATGCGGGATTTAGAGAGGTTTATTGAACGCGGAATCTGTTACGGTGGCGGGGTGCCCTTTTTTTTTGGTGTGCCTGGCATATGCGATGGTATTGCCATGGGCCATTTAGGCATGTGTTATCCTCTGGCTTTAAGAGAAATAATCGCGGATACTATTGAGACAGTCTGTAATGCCCATCAATTAGATGGAATTGTTTGTTTGACTAATTGCGATAAGATCACACCGGGTATGCTTATGGGTGTGGCGCGCTTAAATATTCCGGCAATTATTGTTACTGCCGGACCTATGCTTTCAGGACGCTATAAACAGAAGAAACTCGCCTTTGTCCATGATACATATGAGGCATTGGCAAGAGCGAAAAAAGGCGATATATCTGCCAAAGAGTTAGTTTGTTTAGAGATGGAGGCTTGTCCCGGCGCGGGTTCCTGTCAGGGGCTATACACTGCGAATACCATGGCCTGTATTACAGAAACAATGGGGATGTCTTTACCGGGTTGCGCTACGGCATTGGCGGTGTCGGCAAAGAAACGTCGCCTTGCTCAAGCAAGCGGCGAACGCATTGTGGAGTTAGTAAAAAAGAATATCACTCCTTTAAGTATTATCAATAAGAAATCTTTGGAGAATGCTATTATTGTGGATATGGCTTTAGGCGGTTCGAGCAATACTGTTTTACACCTGATGAGCATTGCTCATGAGGCAGGAATAAAATTAGACCTTAAAACATTTGACAAAATAAGCAAAGCTACGCCCCACATCACCAATTTAGAACCCTCTGGTCCGCACTTTATGGAGGATTTAGAATACGCCGGAGGTATTCCTGCAGTGCTAAAGAGATTAAAGAGTAAATTAAATAATACCTTAACAGTGAGCGGCAAAAAGATATTTGATATTGCAAATACTGCCGAGATTTTTGACGAGGAAGTAATCCGGCCATTTAACCGCGCTTATCATAAACAGGGCGGTATTGCTGTTTTATACGGAAACCTTGCTCCCGAAGGAGCTGTGGTGAAACAATCAGCCGTGAGCCCTAAGATGATGAAATTCGCCGGCCGTGCAAAGGTCTTTAATCGGGAAGAAGAGGCAATGCAGGCAATTTTAGGCCGTAAAATAAAAAAAGGAGATTGTATTGTTATCCGTTATGAAGGGCCTAACGGCGGCCCGGGAATGCGCGAGATGCTTGCGCCGACCTCAGCCATTGTGGGCATGGGTTTGGCTGAATCAGTAGCTTTGATTACCGACGGAAGATTCTCCGGCGGCACCAAAGGACCCTGTATAGGCCATATTTCTCCCGAAGCTGCCCAAAAAGGCCCAATTGCGATTTTAAAAGATGGTGATATAATTAATATCGATATCTCCAACAGGAAATTAGAAGTTCGGTTAACTGATTCAGAAATACAAAGAAGATTTCAAACCTGGAAACCTATACCGCCAAAAATTAAAACCGGTTACCTTGCACGTTATTCCAAACTGGTTAGTTCAGCGGATAAAGGAGCAAT
>JAUYDQ010000130.1 GCA_030691725.1 Candidatus Omnitrophota bacterium | reverse complement strand
CCAACTGCGCTGCCAAATGGGATAACTTATCTTCTAAAATAATAGCTGTATCGTCATTGCTAATCTCTATATCTTTCTGTAAGATTATGGGGCCTGCGTCCATCTCTTTGGCCATCTTTATAACAGTAATTCCCGTTGTCTCTTCTCCTTTGATGAGCGCCCAGTTTATAGGCGCTGCACCGCGATACTTAGGCAGAAGCGAAGCATGGAGATTTATAGAAAATATTTTAGGGATATTTAAGATTCCCGAAGACAATATCTGGCCATAAGCAATAACTACAAACAAATCGGGATTTAGGTCTTTTAAAAATTTTACTGCATCTGCGTCATTAACATTGTATGGCTGGTAAATCCTAATGCCGGATTCCAATGCTAACGTCTTAACTACGGTACCTGCAAAATGTAAACCTCTGCCCTTCTGCTTATCCGGTTGCGTCAGGACACAAGCGACCTTATGCTTTGAAGCCAATAAAGCCTTCAATACAGGTGCGGCAAATCTTGAACTACCGAAGAATACTATATTCATTTTATCCATCGAACCTGCATACTACCTATTATATACTACCCACTAAATAGGATCTACATCAATTGTCACTATTATACCTGAATGAGGGAAATTTTTTAAGTGCAATTTTAGAAACTTGACTATTTTTAATGGAGAAACAGCTTTAATCAATATCTGCCAATAGAAATTACCGCGTAATTTCTCCGGCTGACCGGGATTTAACGAAACAACCTTTACGGACTTATTGCTTCCCCCATATTTATTCAATCTATCAAATAATGCATTACTTGCCTCTTTAACGCTATCCTCCTTACTCCCGCGCAATTTCACCAGGCATAAGTGCCGGTAAGGCGGAAACCCCAATTGCTTTCTCTGTTTTAATTCTTCATCATAAAAAATATTAGTGTCTTTAAATTCTGCCGCCCTGAAGCAATAATGTTTGGGTAAATTAGTCTGAATTACTACTTTTTTATCAGTCAACGCGAGCAGTCCAGATAATAAACCGAATGCCTTCTCGGTCGAGCGAAAGTCAATACGATTTAAAGAATTATCTATAGAGAGAATGCCGATAAGGCCAAAGTTATAATCTGTCCTTTTAATTATCGACGCGGTAGAAATAAATATATCCGCGTTCTCAGTATCCACATCCTGCAGATTATCTAATCTGCTGACTCTGGCTCCGGGAAAAACTCTGGATATCTCACTTTCTATCTTTTCTGTCCCTATCCCCAGATATCGTATGTAAGCTGAATTGCAACTCGGGCAGATCTGGGGTGGAACCATTTTAAAATTACAGTAACGGCAGTTTAATATATTATCCTTAAAATGATAAACCAAATTAATATTACAGCGCGGGCACCTCAGGACCGTGCCGCAATTACGGCAAGAGGCAAAAGTGGCAAAACCGCTCCGGTTTAGGAATAAAAGTATTTTACCTTTGCCATCTAAAGCCTGAACAATGCAATCTTGTAAATACTTGGATAAAATTATATTTCTTTGCTTAAAGTAACGTTGTTCCTGCCGCATATCGATAATTTTTATCTGAGGGGAATCTTTAATTCTCGGTAAAAGAGTATATTTGATTTTGCTTTTCTTAGCTAAATAAAAACTTTCCAAAGACGGCGAGATACTACCTAATATCAGTTTTGCTTTCTCGATTGCTATGCGCATAAAAGCAATTTCTCTGGCATGATAATGCGGAACCTGGTCCTGCTTATAAACAGCGTCCTGCTCATCGTCTATAATTACGAGGCCCAAATTATTAGCCGGAGCAAAGATGCTGGAGCGCGTACCGATTACAATATTAAATTCAGACTCTTTTACTTTTAGCCACTCCTCTGTTTCTTTGGGCTGTTTTCTATATAAAATCACAGGCGAAATTCCTAAGTTCGCAGTGATTGCTTCTTTTGCTTTAAAAACCGAACTGATATCGGGCAATAAAAGTATTACTGATTTATTATTACTTATAGTTTCCTTAACCTCGCTTAGGTAAATATCCCACCGCGCACCTTTGCTTAAGTCATGAATTAAAACCGCATCTTGTTTATATTTACGTTTAATATACTTGTGTTCTTCTATATTATTTGTTATTTTTTTACCTTTTCTTAAAGCATCAGGTAATGCTGTTTCAATTGCCTCTCCCCAGGAACAACCATAGTAATCGGATAACTTTTTGGTGAGTAAAAGCATATTTTTATCTAATATGGGGGAATTATCGATTGTTTCCAATATCGGTTTAACATGTTCTATATTTGTCGTTCCGGTAAGTTTTACCACATAACCCAACTTCCTTTTGTCACGGAATTGAATCCATACCCGCACACCCTCTCTTATCCTTTTATGAAGGGGCGAAGGCACACTATAGTCAAATGGGCCCTCAACAGGCAGCCCTAAAACTACCTTGGCATACAGCATTGCATAACTCCTTCACTGCAAATGGCCTTTTCAATTCGCTGATTTTTTCTTTCATGCTTTTCAATTTGTCGGGATGGTCTCTAAAATCTAAAACTATATCCTTAATCGAAGCAGCATCTTTTATGTTGATACCTATTGATTTTTTGGCCAAAATTTTTGCATTCTCTGTTTCCTGTCCCGGAATGGCAGCGATAAAAATGGGTAACAGGTCCATAGCTAAACTTTCAGAAATGGTCAGGCCTCCCGGTTTGGTAATAATCATATCTGAAACAGCCATTAACTCTTGAATATTATCGATAAATCCAAAGACCCTTACTTCTGGATAATTTCTCTTCCTTAATCTGGCATATAATATTTTATTATGGGCCGAGACAACTAAAATTTGAACTTCCTTATATAAAGAATCCACAATCTTTTCAATCCGGCCTATACCCGAAGAACCTGTGCTAATTAATATCGTAAATTTATTTGGTTCAATATTAAATTTTTTACATAACGTATTCTTTTCATATTGCTTTAAGAATTTTGAATCTATGGGTATGCCTGAATCCTTTATATTATCCTCCTGAACTCCTTTAAGGATTAACTGCTCCTTTGTAAAAGCCGAAGCTACAATATATATATCAGTACCGCTTAATATCCAAAAGGGATGGATACCAAAATCTGTAATTACACTGATAAGTTTAGAATTAAGCCTATGAGCTCTCTTAAGATATGTTGCAATCTCGGAAGGAAAAAAGTGGGTTGAGATAATAAAATCGGCTTTTTCTTGAATTAAAAACTTGGAGAAATCCTTTGCATTGAGCCGATTTATAATAGAAATTAAAATGTTAGTGATAAGTTTAAGGCATTTAATAGAAGTTAGCCAAAAACAGAAATGCCATAACCAGAGGGCATGATTTACTAAAAATAGATAGCCGTAACTATATAGATTCCTGAAAACAAAATTAGTTTTTTGTAAAGTATCTATTATTTTTAAATCAAAGGTATGGCAATTTTCCTTAAAATAGTTATATATTGCCTCTGCTGCCCTACGGTGTCCTGTGCCGCAAGAGGCATAAGCAATGATTATTTTCACCCCGCTCTTCCTCCCATATTATGCCCCATCCCTTTAGGAAGGGCGGGGTTCATTATTAAAGATTAAGGATCAAATCAACTGCTCTGGATATATCCTTAGCAGTGCAGTCGGGAAGGATGCTCCATTTATCTTTATTTTCCGGTTTCTCTTTTCCTGAAAAAATAAGGATGGTTTTCAGGCCCGCAGCCTTGCCGGCCTCTGTATCTTGGATTGTGTCTCCGATAAAATAGCTCTGATTCAATTCCGGCTCTAAGCCTTCATTCTTAAGCTTAGCAATTGCCATATCAATAAGGCCGGTTTTTGGTTTTCTACAGGAACAGTTATCTTCCGTGCGATGAGTACAATAATAAACTCCTGCAATATCAATCTTATAATCATTTAATTCCTTAAGCATATTTTTGGTAATTAAATCAAGGGTTTCTTGGGTGTAAATCCCCTTGGAAACACCTGCCTGATTAGAGATAATAAAAATCTTGAATCCTCTTTCATTCAATTTCTTCAGGCTGGATTTTACTTCTGGCAAGAATTTGAATTCGCTCCAGGATTTGACATAATCTGAATCTCCGGGATACCTGTTTATAACACCGTCACGATCAAGAAAAATAACTCTCATTAGCTTTGACCCATTCAAGCAATTTTTTTATACCATCTAAAACCTTTGTCTTGGCCTTCCATTTAAGGGCCTTTTCTATTTTTGATGTATCTGAAATATAGACCTTCTGGTCAGACGGCCTCCAGTCTGCGAAATTTACTTTAGGCCTTCTGCCTGTAAGTAATTCTAATTCGTCTAAGAATTCAAGCAGAGAAATGGTGTTATCCGGCCCTCCGCCAATGTTAAAAAGCCCGCTCTTTAAATCGCTATTGATAAAACGGTTAAACGCATCTACAAGGTCATCGACATAAAGCATATCGCGCACCTGCTTACCATTACCATAAATTGTAATTGGTTTATTAAAAAGGGTAGCAATAATAAACCAATCCACCCAACCCTGCTCTTCCAGTCCAAATTGCCGCGTACCGTACGTGCAAATCATGCGAAACACTGC
>JAUYDQ010000085.1 GCA_030691725.1 Candidatus Omnitrophota bacterium | reverse complement strand
TTAACTCTTGGAATGTCAATAGCCCGAATATAGAAAATAAAATTAAACCGTTGTTTTTAAGCATGCCTTTGTATTTCTGCAAAGCATTTTCTAAATTCTCAAACCACTGGAAGCAGGCATTAGAAGTAATTAAGTCGAAATCCTCATCTGGAAAGTCTACGGATTCTCCATCGGCTACAATAAATTCAATATCTTTATCTTTCAATTTTTCCCGTGCAACTTCGACCATTTTACCGGATATATCTAAAGCTGTAATCCTCGCTTTCTTAAATTTCTCCCTAAGAAGATAGGTGTAATTTCCTGTACCGCAACCTATCTCTAAAACTTTACTAAAGCTGTAATCTTCTATCCCGTCTAAGATTTCTAAGGCAGCCCTTTTTTGCACATCGGCATAGCTATCGTAAAAATAAGCACACCTTGAAAAATTCCTGGTTATAATTTCCTTATCCATGCAAAAATATTTCCTTAAACTTCCGGTTAAAAAACGGGACGTGCCCGGTTCCTGGCAGACAAATAAATTCAGCCTGAGATAACTCAGATTTTATCTGATGGGCTCCATCAAGCGGCACTATTTTATCGTCCTGTCCGTGAAAAATTCTTATTCTTTTTATCCCTGCCAAAGATTCGGGATTTATCTGTGTCTTAGAAAGATAATCTAAGCCGCATAAAAGGTTTCCTAATCTTAACTCACCGATATAACTTATTAATAAATGCTCCTTAAACCAACTTAAGCCTTCTTTGTCTTCCTTAGAAAAACAATTAAAATAAAGTTTATAAAGAAAGGCTCTCTTATTTTGTTTAAGTTTTAGTTTTATATCCTGTAATAAGTCCAGGCTGAATTTCTTTTGTACGCTTACTAAAATAAGCTCATCTACTCTATCGGTATTCTTTGAGGCGAAATCCGATGCCAAAAATCCTCCCATTGACCAGCCAAATAGGGAGATTTTATCTATGGGTTCTCTATTCAATAGCTCTCTTAAGTCTCTTTCAAAATTAAGAGGATATAATTCAACAGGCAGTAAATAATTATAATTTAAGTCTAAGGCATTAAAAATCCTATAATCGGTTGCCCAGCCAGGTATTAAAACAATGGTTTTCTTAAAGCCCCTGTTCAATAATTTAAATTTTGATACCGGAGATATCATTTATAAGATTTCCTAAAATTTCTCTGTTATGGTAAAAAGACAATGAAAATCGAAGGCGCGCCTCACCCAAAGGGACCGTGGGTGTCCTTATAGGTAAAACCCAGCAACCTTTTTCTTGAAGCCTATTAGCAAACTCTATTGTTCTTATGTTATCGCCGATAATCAAGGGGACTATTTGAGAATCTCCCCTTACCTCAAAGCCTTGAGCTTTCAAAGCATCGCGGAAATACTGTGCGGCTTCTAGAAGTTTAACTCTGCGATAGGGTTCCTCTTTTATTAATTTGATACTTGCCAAATTACAGGCTATTATTGCGGGAGGCAATGCCGTAGAATATATGAAACTCCTTGAAGTATTTATCAGATATTCAACTATTCTTTTTGAAGTAGCTAAGTAAGCGCCAAAACCTCCCAATGCCTTACTGAATGTCCCCATGATTAAATCTATTTCTTTCTCTAAGCCTTCCTGCTCAACTATCCCGCTTCCATTTCTACCAAATATGCCTGCGGCATGGGCTTCATCAACCATAATCGAACAGTCATATTTCTCTTTTAGGCTAACTAAATCTTCCAGGGGTGCCCTGTCACCATCCATACTAAATATAGATTCAGTAATGATTAGGGCTTTATTAAATTTACTTCTTTGTTTTTGAAGTAGCGAATCTAGATACCCGGCATCATTATGCTGAAAACGGAAAAAATGTGCCCCGGATAATAGTATGCCGTCAACAATGCTGGCATGATTAAGACGGTCCGAGAATATGCAATCCCCTTTTGCGTAAAGAGCGCTTATTATGCCTATATTTGCCTGATACCCGGAATTAAAAACCAGTGCTGCTTCTTTATTCTTGAATTGGGCTACTTTTTCTTCTAACTGATGGTGTATTTCTAAATCTCCGCTCATCAAACGGGAGGCGCATGCTGCAGTGCCGAATTTATCCATTGCAGATTTTGCTGCTTTAATAAGTTCAGGGTGCCCTGATAAACCCAGATAATCGTTGGAGGAAAAATCGATGTATTCTTTTTTATTAAAATATATTTTGCCTGCGTGGCGGGAAGAAATTGGTTTTAAAGTCCTTAGTAAACCTTCGTTTGCTCTTTTCTTTAGGAATTCTTCTATGTCTGCCATAATCTTTTTACCTCTGCAACTAATCTCCAATCTTCATCTATATCTTGGCCTTTTATGGTCAGGTACCCGCCGATAAGCATACCATTGGCGCCAGCCATAAATGCCAAAGCCTGAAAATCTTTCAGGACTGATTCTCTTCCGGCTGCTACCTTAATAGTCTTATCCTTTAATATAATCCTAAATAAAGCTATTGTCCTTATTGCCTCATTGCCGGAAAGCGGATTCAGGGTTTCAAAAGGTGTGCCTTTTATGGGAACAAGTATGTTTATAGGAACAGAATCCACATCCAGATCCTTTAGTATAAGCGCCAAATCAATTCTATCGTCTAAAGTTTCACCCATCCCGATTATGCCGCCACTACAGACCTCTAAGCCCGCTTTCTTTGCTGCCCGGATTGTGTTAATCCGGTCATGAAAAGTGTGCGTGGTAACAATCTTGGTAAAATAATTAGGCGAAGTCTCCAGGTTATGGTGGTAACGGCTAAGGCCTGCCTTCTTTAACAGGACAAGCTCATCTTCATTCATCTTGCCCAGAGACGCGCACATCTTAATCCCTATTTTATTCGTTATTTCCCAAACCGCGTCCGCAATAACGTTTAATTCTTCCTTAGATATCCTATCACCGCTGGTAACAATATCAAACCTCCCTGCCCCTATCTCTTTAGCGCGCCTTGCAGACTCTATCATTTCTTCTTTCTTCTTCAAAGGGTAGGCAGTTATTCCGGTGAGATGCCGGATGGCTTGGGCACAGAATTTACAATCCTGGCTGCATAGGCCGGATTTGGCGTTCATTATGCTACATAATTCCAAATTTGAACCTATGGAATCTTGCCTGACCTTATTAGCCATAGAGATGAGGTCTAACAGGGGTAAGCGGCAAAGCAATGTTAATTCATGCCTATTCATTAGCGTAATTATTAGTTGGCGGTTAGCGAATTAGAACCGTCAACTATTTTAATATATTAGGTTTACTTTTGCAATAGGAATTTTTGGGGTTATTACTAGGAGGGATTGTTCTCAAATGCCATGACGAAAACATCATTCATGCCCAAAAATTTTTACATTAAAAATTTTTTGGATTATTTATCTACAGTGTACTACATCGCCAGCCATCACCTTCTGGGTGAGGCCAGAGTCATTTCTAATTAATAACCCGCCGTCTATATCGATATCTAGGGCCTCGCCTTCTATGTGTTGTTTTTGACAAACTACTCTTACTCTTCTACCCAGACTGACGCTCCAGTCCCGCCATTTAT
>JAUYDQ010000022.1 GCA_030691725.1 Candidatus Omnitrophota bacterium | reverse complement strand
AACAATAAAGGTTCATTATCTTCCTGAGAGTATTTTAATTCGTAGCCTTCAGGCACATTACCCTGTATTGCCTGCTTTAATTTATCTGCGTCAGTTGACACAATTTTAAACTCAAGCATGGCTGTTTTACCGATTATATCTATAGCGCGCTCGCGGTCTGTAACTCCTGGCAGTTGCACCACAATCTCATCCGACCCCTGTTTTTGTATGGAAGTCTCTCTGACGCCAAACTGATCAATTCTGTTTCTAATTACTTCTATTGCCCGATCAGCTGCATCTTCTTTTGCCGGACCTGAAAGGTGAGCGGTATCAACCTTAAGTAAAAGATGCATCCCGCCCCTTAAATCCAGGCCTAAATTTATTCTTTTCTCTAAAGGAAAAGCAAAATATATAAAAATTCCTAAGATGACTAAAATAATAATTATTTTGTAAAGAAGTTTTCTTTCCATATATTTTTAAGCTTTCTGTTGAACGTCGCCCTGTATTTTTTTTACATAAGCGATGGCGTTCTTATCTATTTCCATTTTTACATTATCATCTATTCTTAAAATTACTGACTTATCTTTGACGTTTACAATTGTACCGTGAATGCCGCCAGAGGTTACTACTTCATCATTCTTATTAAGATTAGCGAGAATTTTACTATGTTCTTTCTCTTTTGTTTTTTGAGGGCGAATAAGCAAGAAATAAAAGATTACAAATATTAAAATGAGGGGTAATAAATTTACTAAAGGATTAACTTGCGGTGTCTGCGGCATTTTTTTCCTCCTTTTGCGCCAAAGTCTTAGATTTCTTAACTAGATTTTTAACCGTGGCAGAAAGCTGCGCACCATTCTTTACCCAAAAATCCAGGCGTTCTCTGTTTATTTTTATTGCCTCTGTTAATGGGTTATAAAAACCTATTTCTTCAATGAATCTGGAATCGCGCCCCCGGCGCTGATCAAAAACAGAAATACGGAAATGCGGCCTCTTTTTGGGATTTTTACCTATCCTTCTTAGACGTACAACTACTGCCATATACCTTGCTCCTTTCTAGTTATCAATTGCCTCGATTAATGCCCTTGCCTTATTAATGGATTCAAAATATTCTTTTTCCGGCACAGAATCTGCAACGATACCGGCCCCGGCTTGAATATACCCGATATTATCTTTAATAATTATTGTTCTGATTGTAATGCAGGTATCCATATTATGGGAGAAACTGAAATATCCTACGCAACCCGCATATGGGCCTCGCCTTAAGTTTTCCAATTCATCAATGATTTCCATAGCGCGTATCTTTGGACTTCCGCTTACTGTCCCTGCAGGAAAACAGGCCCGTAAACAATCGTAAACATCGTAACCTTTATCTAGATTGCCTTCAATCTCGCTTACCAGATGCATCACGTGAGAATATCTCTCAACTTGCATGAATTCACTAACCTTAACTTCGCCTTTTTTACAGACCCTACCTAAATCATTTCTTCCTAAATCAACCAGCATCAGATGCTCTGCTTTCTCCTTGCTATCATTTAAAAGCTCTTTTTCTAATTTCAGGTCATCTTTTTCATTCTTGCCTCTCGGTCTTGTCCCTGCAATTGGCCGTGTCTCGACAATGCCGTCTTCACAGCGTACCAGCATTTCAGGAGAAGAGCCGATTAAAATAACCTCATTTAATTTTAGATAGAACATATAAGGAGACGGATTAAGGCTTCTAAGATTGCGATATATATCTAAAGGTTCTCTATCTATATTTATTTTAAACCGCTGCGATAAAACTGCTTGAATAATATCTCCCTTTTTTATATAGCTCTTTGCCTTAATAACTGCATCCTGGAATTCGGATTTCTTAAAATTAGATATTACATTTACTTTATGGTTGCTCCTTTTATTTTCCTTCTCAATGAGCGGCCTCTTTAAATCCTGGTGTATAGATTCTATTTTCTTAATTGCGCTGGAATAAGCCTCTGTTTTTTTAGTTCTCGAAAGGTTTTTTCTTTTTTTGGGCAACATAACGTTAACGATAATCTTTATAGTATGGTTGATGTGGTCGAAAACCAAGATATTGTCAGTCAATATAAAAATAGAATCTGGCAATTTTAAATCATCGGGATTTTTATCGGGTAACTTCTCAAAGAATCTTACCATATCGTAGCCGATATAACCCACAAAGCCCCCATAAAAACGCGGCAACCCTTTTATATCCGCAGGCTTAAAATCTTGCATAATCTTTTTAATCTCGTTCAGCGGGTCACCTGAAGTAACGAAACGCCGGGATTCGTTAGTATATGGGCATATTATCTGTATATTCTTTGCTTTGCTTTTTAAGATAATCGAGGGGTTACTTCCCAAAAAAGAATAGCGGGCAATCTTCTCCTGTCCTTCTACGGATTCAAGCAAAAACGAATAATTATCTTTTTTTAACTTTAAAAAGGCAGAGACCGGCGTATCCAAATCCGCGCTAATTTCTTTATAAACCGGAATAATATTGGCTTTTTTAGATAGTTTTAAGAATTCCTGTAATGAAGGTTGATACATACTTTATATTTTCCTGTAGAAACAACTCCGATTTCCTGTATGGCAGGCAACGCCTATTTGGCGCACTTTTATAAGCAGGGCGTCCATATCGCAATCGTAAGTAATGGACTTTACAAATTGGTAATTTCCTGAGGTTGCTCCTTTAATCCAATATTCTCTTCTTGAGCGCGACCAGAAACAGGTCTTGCCTAATTTTAAGGTTCTCCTCAATGAAATGACATTCATAAAGCCGAGCATCAAAACCTCGCCACTCTTATAATCCTGTATTATGGCGGGGATTAAACCGTATTTATCGAATTTTAAATTTTTTAAGTTAAATTTTATCTTTTTTTTCATAAACGAACAGGGACCCCTTTCTCTCTTAAATATTCTTTTACCTGTCTTACCGAATATTCTTGATAGTGGAATATGGAAGCAGCTAAACTTGCAGAAGCCCCGGCTTTAGTTAAAACGTCATAAAAATGCTCTAATTTCCCCGCGCCACCCGAAGCGATAACCGGAATATTTACTGCTTCAACAATAGCCTTCGTTAAAAGTAAATCATAACCATCTTTTGTACCATCATAATCCATGCTTGTCAAAAGAATTTCACCGCCACCTAAATCTGCCACTTTCTTTGCCCACTCTAACGCGTCTAAGTCTGTAGGAGTTCTGCCCCCATTGATATAAACCTGCCAACTGCCATCTTGTTTTTTTGCATCTATGGCTACTACAATACACTGACTGCCGAATTTCCCCGAAGCATCATTGATTAAATCAGGGTACTTCACAGCTGTAGTATTTATTGATATCTTGTCTGCGCCTGCATTTAATAGGTCCCTTATATCACTGAGGTCCCTGATTCCTCCACCTACAGTAAATGGCATAAATATATTTTTTGCTATCTCTTCGACTAAATTAATTAAAGTCTTTCTATTCTCAAAGCTGGCAGTGATATCTAAAAATACAAGTTCGTCAGCTTGCTGGCGGTCATAAATCCTGGCTACTTCTACGGGGTCACCCGCGTCTCTTAGGCCAACAAATTTTACACCCTTAACTACCCTGTTTTCTTTTATATCCAAACAAGGGATAATGCGCTTAGTTAGCATACCTATAAATTCGAAATTAACGGGCCTATTGTCCCTGCCTGCCGGCAGGCAGGTATGGTCAATGGTTTATGGTTTATATCAGAAATTAAAATTATTGACTATAGACTATTGACCCTTTCTGCTTATTTTATTTTTTTATACAGATATTCCTTCAGCAAATCCCAAGTTTTCCTGCCAACCTTACCATCTTCTCTTAAATTATTTGCCTTTTGAAATGCCTTTATTGCATCCTTAGTTTGTTTTCCCATGCGCCCGTCTAAAGATCCGAGATTGTAACCGGCATTCTTTAAAGCAATCTGAATCTGTTTTACATTGGGGTGGGATTTTACTTCTCCTATTACCCTCTTTTTACCTGTCTTTTTTGGTAATCCTGTTTTTTCTTCAGTCGTGGCTTTAGTTAAGGCTTCACGCAAACTGTTGATCTCTTCATCCTTGCTCTGAATTTGCGCTTCCAATACTGATATTTGATTCTTTAATCCCTGCAACTCTAAATCTTTTTGTTTGCGACTAGTAGCGCATCCCGTTAGAGTAATCAAAAAAACAAACAAAATCAAAAAAATAATCGCCCTCCTTGACATATGCTCCTCCCTTCCTTTTATGATAGTTTTAAAGCTTCGGCTAAAGTAAACCTGCCTTCATATAGAGCCTTACCTATTATTACTCCTACCAACCCCTTTTTTTCCAGCAACTTAAGTTTCCGGATATCGCTCAAAGATGAAATACCGCCTGAAGCAATTACATTTAGGCCCGTTTCTTTTAATAAGCTCTTTATACCTTTTATATTCGGGCCTTTCAGCGTACCGTCCTTTAATACATCGGTATAAATCACTTGCTTAAATCCTATGCTTTTAAGGCTATGGGCAAACTTTAATATATCTGTATTCCCATAGCTACTCTGCCAACCCTTTGTTAATACGCGGTCAGCTTTAGTATCTATGCTCACGATAACTTTATCTTTAAACTTTTTGAATACTTTTTTTAAAAAAGCTTTGTCTTGCGCTGCCATTGTCCCGAGAATAACACGCTGAATACCAAAACCCAATAGTTTTCCTATCATTCCTGCACTTCTTACGCCGCCGCCGAATTGCACAGGCACATCCACGCCCTTTGCTATCTGTTTAACCATATCCAGATTTTTTGGAGTACCTGTAAACGCGCCGTCCAAATCAACTACGTGTATCAGTTTTGCCCCCTGTTTTACCCAGTGCTTTGCGGTTTTCACAGGGTCACGCGAATATACCTTCTTATCCAGCCTTCCCTGGACAAATCTTACCACGCAACCGTCTTTTATGTCTATGGCTGGAATAATTAGCATAAATTAACAAAATTTTTTAATATCTTAAGCCCTACTTCCTGGCTTTTCTCAGGGTGAAACTGAACGCCGTATATATTATCCTGCCAGAGGACAGATGTAAAATCAATACCGTAATCGGTAGTGGCTGCGATAATCCGTTCATCTTTAGGCTGCGGATAATAAGAATGACAAAAATATACGTCAGAATCATCGGGTATGTCTTTTAATAAAGGACAAGCGCTCTTCTTCATTTTCAATTGATTCCAGCCCATATGCGGCACTTTAAGGTTATCTCTATTCTCAAATTTATTGACTGTGCCTTTTAATATGCCCAGGCCTTTTGACTCTTTAGCTTCTTCGCTTGATTCAAATAAAAGCTGCATACCTAAACAGATTCCTAAAAATATTTTTTTGCTCTTTATGTGTTCGTTTAACACCGAGATTAAATCCTGGTTCTTTAATTCTTGCATAGCATCATCAAAAGCCCCTACTCCCGGTAAGACTACTTTGTCACAAGTCTTGATGTCAACAGGCTTATTAGTTACTATAGTTTTTGCTCCCATAGACTCAAGCGCCTTTTGCAC
>JAUYDQ010000020.1 GCA_030691725.1 Candidatus Omnitrophota bacterium | reverse complement strand
TCAGGTTGCACTTTGCTTTCTTTTGGCGGTGAATCCGCTTCACAAAGAATACTCGATGATATAATAAAAAAGGATATTAAGGTGGAAGATATTATAGAGGCTACGAAACGTTTAAGTAAAACCAAAATCCAACAGGTTGTTTCATTTATATCTTGTCTGCCAACAGAGACATACGAGGATTTAAAAAAGACCTTTAAATTACAAGATAGATTATTTACGGAAAACCCTAATATTTTTTTTAACGGGCTTTTTTTATATACTCCTTATCCTGGCACTCCGTTATACAATATTGTAACAACTCAATATAAATATAACATACCTGAAACGTTGGAAAAATGGTCAAGTTTTGGTATTTATCGAAATGTTGGCACTACATGGCATGATGAAAAATATATAAGGTTGTGTAAAGTATTATCCATTTTAACAAGGTTCCCGTTTTGGAATGATAAATTTAGATTTAAAGATATTTCAAAATTGCCACTTTCGCAAAAGTTTAGGCAATTTCCATATAATTTAATTTATTTTGTATTTTTAAAATTGGCAATCTATAGGTGGAAATTAAAATTTTTTAATTTTCCAATCGAATGGTTGTTCTTGGAAAAATATTTGGAAAGAACAAGAGGGTTTGTTTAATGCTGGATCTTACGTACAACCCTCAAAAACCAAAGGGTTTTTTCAGCGGGTGGTCTGTTTGGTTGTATAAGCAACACAATTCATTTGAGCGAGCATAAGGAAGCGCAGGAGCGAGCTTATGAGGCGAGACTTCTCCGTAAGTCGCAGAAGCTCTAGTCCCTAAAATAATAGCTGAAGGGGGTTGGGGGTGCCTATAGGAGAAGTCGAGCCGAATAGCTCCGAGAACCGCCGCGAGCGAAAAGAATTGAGTTGCTTATTTCTACACTAGAAAGATGAAAATAATATACGGCCTTAGTCGAATTAAGCGATATTCTAAACCCGTTGTGGCTTTGGGTGTATTTGATGGTGTACACCTTGGACACAGGCGCATACTGAAAGATACCGTGGATAAAGCCAGACGCATAAAGGGCACGAGCATGGTTGTGACTTTTTGGCCAGACCCGCATAGAGAAAAGAGTCTTTATTCTTTAGAGCATCGTTTAAAATTAATGGAGTCTATTGGTATAGAAGTATGTATAGTCATAAAATTTAACAAGGAATTTTCTATAATTTCAGCAGAAGATTTTATCAGGGATATTTTAGTTAATAAGATCGGTGCGCAATATATATATGTGGGCAGAAATTTTAGATTCGGGAAACAGGCAAGAGGCGATTTTAAAACTTTAGACAAAGTATCTCATATATATAATTTTAAATTAAAGTTATTCGATATAATTAAAATAAATAATCAGCCCATAAGTAGCACATATATTCGTAGGTTGATTACAAAAGGAAAATTGAACACCGCAAGGAAGTTGCTTTCCAGGCCAGTGAGCGTTCTGGGTACAGTGATTAAGGGAACTTCTTTAGCCGGCAGATTAGGGTTTCCTACGGCAAATGTAAATCCACATCACGAAGTATTGCCGCCTCCGGGTGTTTATGCGGTTTTGGTTATTTTCAACAATAAGAAATTCAAGGGCGTCTGTTACATTGGGACAAGGCCTACTTTTAAACACCAAAGACAAAAACACATCGAGGTGTATATATTCAACTTCAAAAAAAATATTTATGGTAAATATTTAGAAATTCAGTTCATAAAGAAGATAAGAAATGAGAGAAAATTTAGTTCTCCGGCGTCTTTAGTCCGGCAGATCAAAAAAGATATAGCCAGCACCAAAAAGATATTTCCCCTCCATTTTTGATACCACAATATATGCCCATTAAAGCCTCACCCTTACACTAGTCCTTGTGTTATATCAAGTTAGGAAAATTTTTATCTTGACAAATTGATAAGTTTTATCTATACTTTGCATACAAAGTGGTTAAAAGTGGAGTAAAGTGGAAAGGACAAAACCATGTTCTATGGTGAATATCTACATTCCATAGACCGTAAAGGCCGTATTATCTTACCTGCTAAATTTCGCGAAGCTGCCAAAGCACATTTTATAGAAAAATTCTTTGTTACCCGCGGATTAGATAAATGTCTCTTTATGTTTTCAGAAGAAGAGTGGCGCACGCAGGAGAGTAAATTCAAAGCCATATCATTTACTAAACAGCAATCACGCACCTTTAATCGTTTATATTTTTCCGGTGCAGTAGAAATTATTTCCGATAAACAAGGAAGGATTCTTATCCCCCAATATTTAAAGGATTTCGCCCAGATAAAAAGAGATGTGGTTATTGTAGGCGTATCTAACAGAATCGAAATCTGGGCAAAAGATAAGTGGCAGGAATTTTACGGAAGTTCTCGGCAGTCTTTTGAAGAGATTGCGGAAAAATTAATGGATACTTGAAGTTAAATAAGCTTTTTTGCACGTGGTACAGAAATTTCATACTCCCGTTATGCTTGTAGAGGTTATCAATTATCTAAACTTGAGTCCGGGTAAAATTATAGTTGATGCAACAATAGGAACAGCCGGACACAGCAAGGGTATAATTGAACGCATTATGCCCGGGGGCAAACTTATCGGCATTGACCGGGACCAGGATTCTTTGGATATAGCTCGTGAGAGGTTACGAGATTTTGGCTCTGCCTGTGAATTTGTATATGGTAATTTCGTCGATATCGATGGAATCTTGAAAAATTTGAATATCAAAAAGATAGACGGCATATTGTTTGATTTGGGTCTATCTTCTTATCAGCTAGAAGATCCAAATCGCGGTTTTAGTTTTCGGTATGAAGGTCCTTTGGATATGCGTTTTGACAGAAGCAGTTTTATTTCTGCGTATGATTTAATAAATAACCTTAATGAAGAGGAAATTTCCGCAATGCTGTGGACTTTTGGTGAGGAGAGATGGCACAATCGTATTGCGCATTTTTTAGTAGAAGAAAGAGAAAAGCGGGCTATCACCACGACGCGGGAATTAAGCGATATTGTAGTTAAGGCAATACCCCATAAGTACAGGCATTATCGTATACATCCTGCAACGAGGACTTTTCAGGCAGTCCGTATTGCCGTGAATAGAGAATTGGAAACAATAGGAACAGGGATAAGTAAGGCAATTGAACTTCTGGATAGTCAGGGGAGGATTTGCGTTATTTCTTTTCATTCCCTGGAAGACCGTATAGCTAAATTCAGTTTTCGTAAATTTGCCGCTAGCGGCGAAATAAAGATAATAACACCTAAACCCCTGACACCGGCAGAAGCTGAAATGAGAGAAAACGCCTCCAGCCGCAGCAGTAAATTAAGGGTTGCAGAAAAATTATAAGATGAAACTACCTAAATTTTTATTGTTAGTTACTTTTATTACCTGCTCCTGCCTTCTATATGTTTATCAGCAGACAGACATATTCCGTCTTGCCTATATCGGTCAGAAGAGAAATGCCGTATTCCATGATTTTCTTGATAAAAATGCTATGCTAAGATATAATATAAATAGGAATACCTCTTTAGTGCTTATTGGCAATAGAATCTCCGGATACGCCAATTTCGAGATGCCGGATAGTTATCGCGTGGTAAAATTGGTTTATCCTGCGGAAGGTTTAAGGATAGCGAATCAATCTCGCACTTTGAAGTTAAAGAACATAGCAACCTCTCTTTTTGGTATCAAAAGACAGGCTGAAGCAAGAACCATTGACCGTCCTTAAGTTCAGCCTTCTTATGATATAGCCAACAAATTACAAGAACGTTAAAATAAAATCACGATGCGATATTGATGGCGGATAAATTAACCATCAACCTTTCGATTGCACTCAGGGTTGATGGTGAGTGAAATCGAACCATCAATTATTAAACTTATCTATACGTGTGTATATAGTTAATTATCGCCGCAGGGTGAATGCGGTATTTTCATTCTTCTTTGTTTTTCTAATATTCTGTATAGCCCGCCTATTTTTTATCCAGTTTTTTCGATCGAATTACTTTTCACAAATTGCTCAGAAACAGCACAATCTGTTTGTAGAGCTAGAACCTCGCCGTGGCACAATATACGATTTGAATTTTAAACCGCAAGCAGTAAATGTGTCCGTAGATTCACTTTATGCCTCTCCCAATACAATACGAGATAAAGATAAAGAGGCAATCATAAGACAACTCCTGCCCATATTAAATGTAGATTATGCTTATTTAAAAGATAGGTTATATCGTAAAAAGTCTTTTATATGGCTGGCCAGGAAGTTAGCGCCTGCGCAAAGCGAGGCAGTCAAAAGACTCGATATAAAAGGCCTGGATTTCTTTAAAGAGAGCAAACGTTCTTATCCAAACAGTTATCTTGCCAGCCACATCATTGGTTTTTGCGGTTTAGATAATACGGGGTTGGAGGGCATTGAGTTATGCTATGACAATTATCTTAAAGGAACAGAAGGCTGGGCCTTAATTTTGAGAGATGGGCGCCAAAAAAAATTGGATCTTGAACAAAAAATGGCGATACCTTCCGACGGTTATAATTTAATACTGACTATTGATGAGGTAATCCAGTATATTGCTGAAAGAGAACTCGATAAAGCATTTAAGGTTTATCGTGCCAAAGGCGCAAGCTTAATTGTTATTGACCCGCATACAGGAGCAATTCTTGCGATGGTAAATCGGCCTACCTTTGATTTGAATCAATACAATAATATCGATAAAGATAGGAGGCGCAACCGTTCGATTTCTGATTTGTTTGAACCAGGTTCGGTATTTAAAATAGTTACGGCCTCCGCTGCACTAGAGGAGAAGAAAGTAGTTGAAGAAGATAAATTCTTCTGCGAAAATGGTGCTTATCGGGTGGCCGGGCATATATTACATGATTACCGGCCGCACGGCTGGCTTAGTTTCAGGGAGGTCATTGAGCAGTCAAGTAATATCGGCACAACCAAGGTGGCGCAAATTTTAGGTCCGGACCTTCTTTACCGATATGTAAAACTCTTTGGTTTTGGCGCAAAATCAGGGATTGATCTGCCGGGTGAAATTACAGGTATGATTAAAGAGCCGCGATTTTGGTCTAAGACATCTATCGGGGCAGTACCAATAGGACATGAGGTAGGCGTGACGACATTGCAGTTAGCATCTGCTATATCGGTAATTGCTAATGGCGGGCAACTTATGAAACCTTATATTGTTAAGGAAATCAGAGATAAGCGCGGGGAAATAATCAAATCATTTTCGCCCATCGTGATTCGGCAGGTTATATCTGGTGATACCGCCAACAGAGTTAAGAAAATCCGTACCGGTTTAGTGGAAGAAGGTACAGGCAAATTAGCAAAAATTACAGGTTTTACCGCTGCCGGTAAAACTGGAACCGCACAGAAATTAGAACCCGACGGAAGCTATTCACATAATAA
>JAUYDQ010000014.1 GCA_030691725.1 Candidatus Omnitrophota bacterium | reverse complement strand
TCGTCCTTCGGCATTGAAATATTCAGGAAGGCAAGGGTAAATTTTACTCCTTTGGGTATCGAGGGCCATCTTATAGATAGAGCTTATGACTTCGTAGCCCTCGTTAACAAATCCTTGTTTATATAATGCATAAGCAAACATAACTACCATATGATTAAAGAATGCGCCGTTTTCTTTATCGCCGTAAACAAAAGAAAAAGCCCTCCCTAAATTCAGCTGTTCCTCTTTAAAATCCGTGTTTAAATGAAAACCTCCAAGCTTTTTATCTTTTAAATATTTACGCACATTATTGACTAATTCTTTTATCTGTTCTGTGGTTGCAATCCCACTCATAATAGGAAAGGCCTGTCCGGTTAAAGTCATACGCATTAACCCATTAATATTACCTTCGACACGTTGTTTATCATTATTATAATAACCATTAAAGAAACCTTCTTTTAGCCATTCGTTATTGCGTATATGCGCATACATCCAGTCAGCTTTCTTTTTCAGGTCGTTAATTAGTTTAGTTTTTGGTACAGATATTTTCTCTCCGGATATTTCATATTTAGTGCTCTGGAAATATTTTTCTAAGAGTTTATGCTTTGCATTTATGTCAGAATAATCTATCGCCTGCGGTGTTATAGAATCAAGGAGTATCGTTAATTCTTTTAAGATAGTTATGTTATCTATCTGGAGGCGCCCGATTATTTCACACAGGCTTATTAGATTTTGTGCATACATGCAACTAAAAGGCACGCTCTCGCCGAATTCAGAAGCCATATCTAAACCGTCATTCCAGTCTGCGTCTTCGAGAAGGATATGGTTATGCGGGCCGACATTAAAAAATTGCACTAAATTTTGGACTAAGATATGCTCTAAGATACTGCCTTTGTATATTTCTTTGGCTTCAGTCTTAAGTACTTTACCGTCATCGGGTTTCCAACCTGAGTCTAGTTCTTTGCTTCTACATAACTGATGGTCCCTGAAATAAGGGGTTTCTTCCCAAAATATTTTTAAATCCGCGGTTTGATGCATATATATATAGGTGGTAAGTAAAGGCCAGATGCCGTGGTCCATCCAGACCCGGCTGATATTATTACGGTCAGCAATAAATTCTCCTAAGGTTTCGCCTATAATGGTGGCGTTGGAGCCGTCGATACGCACACCCGAAAAGTTATTAATCAGCATTGGCCTGACTTCTTTAGGGTTATTCAATATTAATGATAAAGAGTCCTGCCAGAGGTCGCGCCAGCCTTTACCGCCTTTACCATAATCAAAATCGGGGAGGTATGAGCAGCCAAATATTTTTCTTAAGACAGGCTGGATATTCACCCATTTAAACCAGTTATCAAAATTGCTATCGTTTGTCTTAACTTCAATCGAAGAGCTCTTTAATTGCCAGTAAATTTTGTTTTCTTCCAGAGATTTTTTTACCTTGGCTTTAGTGTTAAATTTTGCCAATACCGTGCGAATTTTTGATTTATCATCGATTATACCCATGATGACGATGTAAGAAGCTGATTGTTTTGGCGGAAGGACACAAGTTTTAAACCGTAAACCCCCCATAGTTTCTTTACCCTGCATATTGTTCTTTTTTACAGGCAGAAGATTTTTGAATACCGCATCAGGTGCTTCTAAATCCGAAGCCTCTCCAGTAAATTCTTCTTGTGTAGGATAAGTATATTGGGGCGGACCATATTTTTCATCTATACCGAAGACAAAATAGGAAGTAAGATTTTTCTTATGGCCGGATTCATCAAAGGAGAGAGTAGGTGTTATGATAACGCCAAATTTTTCCTTTTGCATCCGTTGCAAAAGAGAAGTGACGTGGCGATGGTCGTGCAGGTTATGGGCGGATCTGCCGAATATAGGCATGGCGGCAGTAGGGATAAATTTAATAGCCCTGGCAGAAATATTGGTAATATCTACCAGCATTAATTCAACAGGGTCGCAAGATGCAGGAATAAAGGAGGTAATTTCTGCCTTTAAGCCGATTTTTTTATTTTGACGGGTTATTTTCTGCCATAATAACCCTGCCTCTAAGTTAAATTTATCTTCCAGGCGATTCGCTTCTTTAGATACACCGGTTGCTGACCAGATTTTCCGCGGATTAATATATATCCAGAAATTGCGGCTTGATTTTAAGTTACTAAGATCAATACGGGATGCCGGCTCTAATAAGAAAGAATTGAAATCCGTTTTTATATCACCGTGTAAGTCCGGCGAAACCGAAGACATAATCGGCGTGGTGTTGCATAGAGGGAAATAAAGCGTGTTTATTTGGTGGGCAGTATCTGAAGTGAATGTCCCTTTATTATCTGTAAATTTCCAGAGTTTATTCTTCATATTGGTTCTCAATTTATCATATCCATATTACTTTTTCAAGCCTTTTATAGGGGTGCTTCTCTAACCAAAAGAGGGACGTCCTTGTATCCAAAGCTAAGTGTGTCCCCCCTTTGCATTTTTTCTTTTTTAGGGGACACCCTTCCGATTGTCTTTAAAGACGTCCCTCGATTGGCGGGGGGCCTGTCCCTACATAATATATGCGTATGGGCTTTTTGTTGAAAAATTTTAAAGAGATGGTAGAATAGGATACTATGCGCGTGGCAATGTATTATAGTAATAACGATATCAGGATAGAGGAGATGCCTAAGCCTAAGATTGGCCGGGGTGAACTCTTAATACGCGTTGAGGCATCCGGTATCTGTGGTAGCGATGTGATGGAGTGGTACCGCATTAATAGAACGCCGCTTGTATTAGGCCATGAAATCGCAGGCACGATTGAAGAGTTGGGAGAAGGCGTAAAAATTTATAAGAAGGGCGATAGGGTAGCTTGCGCGCATCATGTTCCTTGCGGCAGATGTCATTATTGTTTAGCCGGTCACGAAACAGTCTGCGATACCTTGCGTAAGACTAATTTTGACCCGGGCGGATTTTGTGAATATTTACGCCTGCCTAAAATAAATGTGGATTACGGCGTTTTACCTTTGCCTGACTCGGTATCTTTTGAAGAGGCAACGTTTATTGAACCCCTTGCCTGTGTAATCCGAGGGCAAAGATTAGCAGGTATGAAGCCAGGCATGAGCATTCTGGTTGTGGGTAGCGGTATAGCAGGTCTATTGCATATACATCTGGCCAGAGTAAGGGGTGCAAGCCGCATTATATCCACGGACATCTCAGATTATCGCCTACGGCTAGCCAAGCAGTTTGGTGCGGATATAAGCATAAATGCTAAGGAATATTCTGCTGAGATGTTGCGTAGTTTAAACCAGGGTCGGCTTGCAGACTTAGTGATAGTCACAGCTGGTTCGCCTTCGGCCATTGAGCAGGCGCTGGGATCCGTTGAGCGCGGCGGAACAATACTTTTTTTCGCTCCAACGGAGAAAGACAGAAAAATCCCACTTCCTTTTAATGATTTATTCTGGCGCACTGAAATAAG
>JAUYDQ010000125.1 GCA_030691725.1 Candidatus Omnitrophota bacterium | reverse complement strand
TTAACTTTACCTTTTGCCATTATCCGCTGCCTCCTTCCAATAAGATTTTAGCAAATAATGGCAAAAAGAAAAACGCAAGGCGAATTACTTCTTTACCTTGCGGTTGTAAACTTCTAGTCGCCTATTTACTAAGAAATTTAGTATACCCTAATCTTGGCTCTTTGTCAATTAAATTATAAACTTGTTTTTTCCTATTTATTTAAATAAACCTCTGCACCTTTATCTAGTTTACCATGATATGCATTTAAGAGCGCCTTGGCTATACAATAGTTAACCTTCTTAAAATCACAGGTAGACAGGCATTTATATTTTATTTCCCATAGCTTCAAAACAGCTATAGTTTAGACCCGGAGAGGAGTTCTCTTGCTCCGTTCTTATCTTGAATATAGACTTCAGGGATAAATTCGATTGAGTTAGGGATAAGATTGGCTATAACTTTTTTTATTCGTGCTTGCTGCGTTTCATTTTGAAGATCAAAGATGGGATTAAGGCTTAGATCGTTTAATAAAAGGATGACCGGATCACGTGAAAATATATAATCCTTCAAAAGCTGCTTGATAAGAATGTCTAAATAATCCGGCTTGTCTTTGAATACATCCACAGCGGTTTTAAAAATAATTTTCCCCCAATCGCAAGCAAAGGTTTTATGAATGAGCGCATAGACGGAAGAATACTTGATCATCTTAATTTCCCCGGGAGCTAATTTACTGGCCACATTTATAATGACGGTGGTAAGCTCTGCATGCTTAAATGCTTTAATTTCTTTGTGTATATCAATAGCCAGAAGGTCAAAAATATAAACGCCACGTACGCTGGATGCGGCATTGATTGTGCTGCGCTTTACAAAATCCTCTACCGCATCCCAGAGGATTTTTTCATCATTCCGAATAAAATTTAATGCCAAAAGATTACAGGTTTGATCTTCGTGAATCGCTTTATATTGACGGACTTTCTCTTCATTATGCCCGACATATGAAATTTCGTCAAAAAGTGGCATATGCTGAAAGAGATTTGAATTTTGAAATCCGAAATCAATTAAGTTCATAATAAGCTAAAAAGCGTTCTTGTTGGAAATTAGAAGCGTCCCCTGGTTTCTGCCTTTTTTGGTTATCTTTGCCCCATAATATCCTGCGCGCTTGCCTGGTGAATCGAATCACTGCCGAACTTTTGACGGATCCTATCTACTGCCTTGTGGACTTTCTCCTTCTTGATCTCTTCCTTATCCACAAACAGGTATTTTTCATCTGCCGCGGAAAGATTCGACGCCTTTACACCGACAAGCCTTACCTTACGGTCCTTAACCTCAAAATCCTCGAAGAGCTTTCTGATCGTCTTTATCAGGACTTCTGAAAAATTTGTCGGCTCATGTATGGTTAGTGATCTCGTATAAGTCTGGAACCCTTCAAGCCTGATCTTTAAAGTGATTGTCCGGCATTTAAAGTTTCCCTCCCGCAGCCTGTCAGATACCTGCTCGCACAAAGAAGCCAGCTCGCTCATTATTAGGCTTTTATTGCACCTATCCTTTTCAAACGTCGTCTCGTTGCTTATTGATTTTGCTTCTCTCTCAGTCTCAACCTCACTCTCGTCTATCCCTCGCGCCATTTCCCAGAACCATTCGCCGTTTTTGCCGAATGCGCTTACCAGCCCTGCCTTGCCTGTTTTGGCAAGATCTCCGATTATCCGGATACCCATCTGGTTCAAAAGGGCTTTTGTTTTGCTGCCTACTCCCCAGAGCACATCTACATCGAGCGGCCAAAGAAAATCAAGCAGGTTTTCTTTTTTGACCTCAACCAAGCCGTCTGGTTTCTCAAGGCCCGAGGCGATCTTAGCAGTCATCTTGGTGGGAGCTAAGCCGACCGACGCAGTCAGGCCAATTTCTTTTTTTATCCGGTCTTTTATGACAACGCAGGCCTCGTAAGCAAAGCGATACATCTTATATGTATCGCTGATATCAAGAAATGCCTCATCAATACTTACCTGTTCGACAACCGGTGAGAAGTCTTTAAAGATATTGATTATCTGTCCGGAAACCTGAACGTACTTTTGGTAGTCAACCGGAAGGAATATTGCCTGGGGGCATTTTCGATAAGCGATTGAAATAGGCATAGCGGAGTGGATACCGAATTTCCTTGCTTCGTAAGAGCATGTTGAGACAACGCCCCTGCCCAAACCACTCTTGGGGTCAGCTCCGACAATAACCGGCTTACCCCGGTATTGCGGATTATCCCTTTGCTCCACGCTTGCAAAGAACGCGTCCATATCAACATGGACTATAAACCTGTTCTTTCTCATCAGTCTTTTGCCTTAAAATCCAGGAATTGGGGGCAGGTCAGGTCTCTTGGGCTTGAGCAGTACGCTAAATAATATCGTTAATCGCGTCCTTTTCTGCGGCGAAAACTTGGCTTCTTTATTCCGTCAGACCTGCGGTTTTCTCTACCCTGCGGCTTATCAAAATTACGGTCTTTGGCGAAATCTCCCTCCCGGGGATTATGCTCAAATTTGGCTTTAAATGATCCGCCGCCTTCCTTATGCTTGGCAAAACACTCCTTGCAGTATACCGGACGGTCTCCGGTTGGCTTGAAAGGGACTTCGCATTCAGCCTTACAGTCTGCGCAGATCGCTTTAGTAAAGCTTCTTTCCCGGTAATTATTATCCCGGCCTCCTCTGCCAAAACGCTGCGAGTTATCGAAGCGCTGAAAAGGTTTAGAGTAATTGCTTCCCCGGGACGGCCTTTCTGAAGACTGGCTGATCAAGGTATCGATCTTCTTTTCCAGAAGAGTTAGCTGCTGTTGCATTTTATCGATAAGAGCCGCTATATTCGGCTCAACCTGCGGTTCGACTGAAACACTTTTACGCTTAAAGATTTTCTTCATCTTGCTCCTTATCTCGTTAAATTAACCTTATCAATTTTATGGTTTATATTATACCGCCCTTTCTGATATAAAACAACCTCCTTCACTAAAGCCCAAAAAAAAGAAAGCCCAGCAAATACATGCTGGGCCAATTTTGGCCGGGCAGTAATATTCGACAAGGGGACGGCCTCTCTGCATACAGCTATTGGCAAATTTGAGAGGTGACTCCAGTGAAGGATGATAAAAGTAAATCGTGCTGACTGCGGGTATGGGGTATACGATGGTAAGGTTATTCAACGCGCATTGCCGCAACGGTAAACCTGGCCAGGAGATACGAGGTAGTGGATTCTGCGCCCTGATTAAGGTTAACATACCCTTCTCCTACACCGTCATAGCAACCGCCGGTAGTCCGGTCATACACCACCTGCTTAAGGCTGTTGTCCCCGCTG
>JAUYDQ010000036.1 GCA_030691725.1 Candidatus Omnitrophota bacterium | reverse complement strand
ATATCTAATGGCTTGACAAAGCGCGCATTAACTAAGGTACCTCTTAAGCCTTCTTTTTCTAACATCTCCATTGCCTCAAGAGAGGCTGCCACCATGCTGCCCAAGGCAATGAGAATAAAATCTTTGCCTTCTCTTAAGACCTCGGCCTTACCAATTTCTAAGAACTTAACAGGATAGCCTGACTCTGGGGCAACGGATCTGGGATATCTTATGCCTACCGGCTTATCCAATGCTATAGCAAACTCCAGCATAGCCTCTAACTCGAGTCCGTCTTTAGGTGCCATAAGCACTAAATTCGGGATATTTTTTAAAAAAGCAATATCGAAAATTCCTTGATGGGTTACTCCATCTTCTCCGACGATGCCGGCACGGTCAATAGCTAAAACAATACCGAGGTTCTGTAAGGATATGCACTCTATAATTTGGTCAAAAGCCCGTTGTAAAAATGTAGAGTATATAGCTACGACGGGTCTAAGCCCCTCTCTGGCTAAACCGGCGGCAAAACAGATTGCATGTTCTTCAGCAATGCCTACATCAAAAAATCTTTCGGGATATAAATCCCGGAATTTGTCCAGGCCTGTTCCTTCGGGCATGGCTGCGGTTATCGCCGTAATACGGGAATTATTCTTTGCTAATTCTATCAGTTTATCACTGAAAACTTCAGTGTAAGTTTTGGGTTTTGGACCTTGAGCCTTGGCCTTGCCGGTAGCAATCTCAAAAGGACTGGCACTATGAAATTTTACAGGTTCATTTTCTGCAGGGGGATAGCCCTTTCCCGTCTTGGTAATTACATGAAGCAGTAAAGGGCCTTTGATGCTCTCTATATTTTTTAGTGTATGGATTAAAGTATTTAAATTGTGCCCGTCCAAGGGCCCAAAATAACGGAATCCCAATTCCTCAAATAATATCCCAGGAACGAACAACCCCTTTAGGCCTTCTTCAAGTTTATTGGCAATTTTTATGAGGCGGTCTCCTTTAGGCAGGCGGGATTTCGCAAAGTTCTCCAGAGAGGCCCTAAAACGGTTGTATATAGGTAAGGATATAAGTTTATTCAAATAAGTACTTAAAGCGCCCACATTAGGAGCGATACTTAACTCATTAGTATTTAAAATAACCAGGATATCTTTTTTTAGATGGCCGGCATTATTCAAGCCCTCAAAACACAGCCCGCCGCTTAAAGAGCCGTCTCCAATTACTGCTACTACTTTAAAATGTTTTTCTTTAGCAAGATAATCTCTGGCGCAGGCAAGGCCTAAGGCCAATGACACGGCAGTTGAACTGTGGCCGGTAGTAAATGTATCGTAAGGCGACTCGTCTTTTGCCGGGAAACCACTTATACCTTGATATTGACGTAAAGTTGCAAATTCCTTGTTCCTACCGGTTAAAATCTTATGGGCATAAGACTGGTGTCCCACGTCCCAGATAATCTTATCTCTGGGCGTGTCCAGACAGTAATGCAAGGCAATTGTCAATTCTACCGCGCCTAGACTCGAAGCAAGATGCCCCCCCGTAGAGGAGACTACTTCAATAATTCTCTGGCGTATTTCTCCTGCGAGCTCTGGCAGTTGCTCCAGGGATAATTTTTTTAGGTCCTGAGTAATATTGATGTTTTCTAAGTACATTATTTCTCTTGCGAAGGCGAATCTTCGAATTTTTCCAGGGAATATTTCCCTTCTTTTTTCATCAATAATTCGACTTTGCGTTGCGCTTCATTCAAGGTAGATGAACAGCTCTGGGCCAATTTTACGCCCTCTTCATATTTCTTTAGCGACTCTCCCAGCGTAAGCTTACCGCTTGCCAGTTCTTCAACTATCTTCTGTAATCTTCGGATATCATCCTCAAGACTTTGTTTTTCCTTCATCTTTGATTACCTCCTGAACCGAGCTTAAAAAGGAACCTTTTGCTAAAATCGTTTTTATCAAATCCTTGGGTTTAAGTATAGACGCGTCTTTGATAATCTTATCTTCAGGCATTAAACTGCTTAAACTGTACCCCCGTGACAATACAGCCAAAGGGCTTAATGCCTCCAATCTCTCCATAAGAGAATGGAATTTCTCTTCCCACATATCTAAGGCATGCTGGATATGGGAATTCAGGCCGCTGTTTAACTCATCCAGCAACTGTTGTTTTTCCAAAAGCCTGTCCAAGGGGCTCTTAAGCATACCCTTGAGAGTGGCAAGGGTATTCTTCAGGCGATGCAGGATATTTGAAATCGCCGAACTCAATTCATATCTATAACCATCAAGTTCGGCAAGCAATGCGTTTTTCTTGTCTACTATGACCTTTGCCGCAGCCGAGGGGGTCTCTACAAACACATCGGCAACCAAATCAGAAAGAGTCACGTTTATCTGGTGCCCCACTGCCGAAATAGTAGGTATTTGGGAATTGTATATGGCCCTGGCGACTATCTCCTCATTAAATGACCAGAGGTCTTCGGCGCTTCCTCCACCCCTGCATATTATAATTACATCCACCTGTTTAAATTGATTAAAGTCATTCACAGCCTCGGATATCTCTCTTCCGGCATGCTCTCCCTGAACCCTTACCCCGCGGATAACAACATCTACGCAGGGAGCGCCTTTTTTTAGTATCTGCAATATATCACGGACCACTGCTCCGGCGCTGGAAGTAACTAACCCTGCGCAAAAAGGCATGAGAGGAAGCTCTTTTTTATGTTTTTGGTCAAACAATCCCTCTTTAAATAACTTATTCTTCAGTTGTTCAAAGGCTAACTGTTGCGCGCCTATGCCTTTTGGTTCAATCTTTTCTACAATTAACTGGTATTGTCCGCGCGGGGCATAAACCTCTATTCTCCCCGAACATATTACCTTGAGACCGTCTTCGATTTTAAATTTAACGTCCTTATTTACATTCTTGAACATCGCCGCTGCCAACACCGCACCTTCATCCTTTAGTGTAAAATAAAAGTGCCCTGAGGGATAGGCCTTAAAGTTTGAAACCTCTCCTTCCACCCAAACTTCACCGAAGGTGTTCTCCAGGATTAACTTGATATCTTGGGTAATCTGGGAGACAGTATAAACGTGCTTGTCTTTCTTATGGTTGGTTTGCGCTGCAAAGAGATCCGATGTGGCTTTGGACATAATTTTAGTCTTACGGAGCTTTTTCTTTAGCGTCAGTAGGGCTACTTACCTTTTCTATATTTTCAGCTGCTGGCTGCTCAATTGTTGCACCAGCAGTGCCTTCAGGTTCCGCAGGTTTCTTGCTTAAGATAATCATATTCACTGAATACGGATTTAGGGCCAATGTCTCTTTATAGGGCTCAGACAAATTTAGATTTTTTTCCTCAAGGGGGGTAAAGGCACAGTTTGTGCTGCAGGATGAATCTACAACATACCTTTGGTATAAATAATTTCCTTTTATATTTTTAATACTCATATTCACGTTACGCGTCGTAGACTTAAATTTTTCGGCCCTATCGTTTAATTCCTGAGCCTTCTTTAATAGTGCTTTTAGTTTCTTGCTCAGGCGCATTTTGGAAATGTCTAACTGACGCAGCATAATCTTCTCGAGTTTATCGGAGGTGATAAGGTTAAGGAGCGCTTTTCTTTCTGCGCCACTAAGAGTGGAGATATTACGCGATAAATAACTCCTAACTATTTCGGGATCAATGTAGTTATAAACGAGTATTGCGATGCGGTCTTGTGTTTTTGTGGCAATCACACCCGCAAATTCATCATTAGGTTTTAAAGAAGCCGTAAACATATTATTCCCTAAATTAGAAAGCATCCTAAAGACATTGTATATAGATTTTGGTGCTCCCTTGTATTCGGAGGCCTCTGAATCAAAGCCAAATATGCCTACATTCCTTACCACGCCCTCTTTATTGTTCTGGAAATCCTCCAGACAAAAATAGAGTTGATAATCAATGCCTGCTTCACCCATGTTCTTTATGCGGCTGGGTATGTAACTGGCCGAGATATAGGATTTTTCTTTTCTCTCCGGCAACACATTAGCATTAGTATCGTAGTTCCATTCGTCTATAATCAAGGGGGTATTTCTGTCAAAATTAAAATAAGAAAGCCAATCCCTAAGGAGAGCCATGCCGGTCTTTTTATAGATAGTAGTCTCTTTCTCTGTTTTGGGGTCAGTAGAGTAGGCGTGCCAACTGACAAAATCCAAGGGGAGATGATGCCGGTAAGAAAATTGGATTAGTTCATAGATAAGGCTTCTTTCGGAGGTGAGGATAGTATTGGCATCGAAGTTCTGGAACCACCAACTTGTTGCCGGCCCGCCCACGGGTATATATACCTTATTTTCCACGCTTAGTTCCTTGGCAGCTTCGGCAACTGCGCGATATAGATTAAGGTATTCTTGTTTTCTTCCTAAAAAGAAATCATCGAGATCGGGCGCGCTCCAGACTTCATACCATATATTATATCTTTTATTACAGCTCAAATCCCTAATCTGGTTCTTGATTAATTCTTTAAATGCCCGGAAATCCCAGGGTGGGCTCTTTTTATCTAAAGCCTGGCCTAGGCCGGCAGGCGTACTAAATATATCCAAAATAACTATGCCGCCCGCTTCGGTAATTTTCTTAATAATATTCTCATAGTTATTTAATAATTTGTCCTGCGCATCTTTGTCCTTGGCGAGTTGATTGATCTCCCAAAGATTATACTGCAGGCGATATACGCCACTGAATCCGATATCTTTAGCCCAAGTATCTAAGACCTCAGGTGCTGCCAGTCCTTGAGGCCAGCTGGTTTGGCGATGAAATCCCCGGCCGCTTAAATCAATACTGGGTTTGAAAGTTTTAGGTAGAGGCATAGTGGGAGAATTAGCGTCTAAAGTGAATTCGAGATCATCGGCCTGCTGGGCAAATGATTCGCAACTAGCAACTAGTAACTCGTAACTAGTAAAAAATAATGCGAACGAAAGGATTACTAGAATCTTAAATCTTTGCTTTGTCATGTATTAATAAGTTTTTTCTGTATCCTTAAAATCGACTTTGCCTTTCCTGTGCTGTCATCGATTTCTAAGACAGCGCCTTGCAATTGAATATTCTCTTTGGCTACCTCAAATCTTGTAGGAACACCTGTAATAAATCGTTCTAATACATCCTCTATTCTTCTGCCAATAACTGAGTCCAATGGCCCGGTCATACCCACATCTGTAATATAGGCACAGCCGCCGGGTAAAATTTTCTCATCAGCAGTTTGTATATGCGTATGGGTGCCTAAAACTGCAGATGCCTTACCATCCAAATACCAGCCCAAAGCCACCTTCTCTGAAGTTGCTTCAGCATGGACATCTACAATGATTATATTTGTGTCTTTAGATAATGCCTCTATTGCCTCTCGGGTAGTTTTAAAAGGGCACTCCAATGCTTCCATAAAAACTCTGCCATTAACATTCACTACGCCTATCATAGAACCGCTCTTTGCCTTAAATAAACAAGCGCCTCGGCCAGGTACGCCAGCAGGAAAATTCAAAGGCCTTAAAATTCTCTCCTCCTTATCAATAATCTCAAAGATTTCCCGCTTTTTCCAGATATGGTCTCCAGAGGTAAGCACATTGACTCCTGCTTCAAATAATTCCTGGGCGACACCAGGCGTAATGCCCGAGCCTCCCGCAGCATTCTCTGCATTGGCAACCACAAAATCGAGCTTATGTTCTTTTTGTAACCCAGGCAGGAGTCCTCTTACTGCTTCTCTGCCTGGATTGCCGACTATGTCACCGATAAATAAAATTTTCATTTTTCTCGCAAATCTCCCAAACTATACTTATCTTGTCGTGGGACAGTCCCCTTAGTGCAGTAGGGTCTGTCCCCGAAAGGGGACTGACCCTAAAACATGACGGGGACAGTCCCTACTGGCAACCCTACTTAGCATACTCAATTGCCCGAGTTTCTCTAATGACAGTTACCTTAATTTGGCCGGGGTACTCCATCCCCTCTTCTATTTTCTTACGAATATCCCGCGCAAGATTGACCGCATCGCTATCTGAGATTTTCTCAGGTTGCACAATTACGCGTATTTCACGGCCTGCTTGTATGGCAAAAGATTTTTCTACACCTTTAAAAAGATTAGCAATAGACTCTAACTTCTCTAATCTTTTGATGTAGGTCTCTAATGTCTCACGGCGCGCGCCAGGTCTGGCAGCACTTATCGCATCCGCTGCCACAGCTAAAACTGCATAGAAACTCTTAGGCTCTGCCTCTTCGTGATGCGCCTCAATGGCAGCTATAACTTCGGCAGACTCATTATATTTCTTAGCCAGCTCCGCTCCTATTTTGGCATGCGTACCTTCAATTTGGTGGTCTACTGCCTTACCAATATCGTGCAAGAGCCCGATCCTGCGGGCTAATTTAAAATCTAGACCCACCTCTGAAGCCATCACGCCTAAAAGAAAAGCTACTTCCTTGGAATGCTGCAGGGCATTCTGACCAAAACTGGTGCGGTATTTAAGGCGGCCGATGAGTTTTATTAATTCCGGGCGCAGGTTATCCACGCCCACATCAAATACAGCGCGTTCCCCTTCCTCGCGTATCTTCTCATCCATCTCCTTCTTGGTCTTCTCTACTATTTCTTCAATTCTACCAGGGTGAATCCTGCCGTCACTGATAAGTTTCTCTAAGCTTAAGCGGGCTATTTCCCGGCGCACAGTATCGAAGCCAGATAAAGTTACTGCTTCAGGAGTATCATCAATAATCACATCTACGCCTGTAGCCATTTCTAAAGCGCGGATATTCCTGCCTTCTCTGCCGATAACCCTGCCTTTCATATCATCATTGGGCAGCGCCACAACACTCACTGTTGATTCAACTGCGTGTTCCGCAGCGCATCTTTGGATAGCCAGGCTGATAATCTCCCTGGCTTTCTTGTCCACCATGCTGCGCATTTCTTCTTCCTGCCTCTTGATAAACACTGCTTTCTCAGTATTTAATTCCTCATTGAGACGATTCAGTAAGATTTGTTTTGCCTCTTCAGCTGATAAGGAAGAGATTTTCTGCAATCTTTCTTTTTCTTCAGCAATAAGTTGATGCAATTGCGTATCCTTCTGCCTAATAGACTCTTCCTGTTTTCTTAGGTTCTCCTGTCTTAGCTCAATCTCTTTTTCTTTTTTCTCTAAAAATTCGAGGCGGCGGTCAATGTTTTCTTCTTTCTGGGTGAGCCTCTTCTCCGAATTCGATATCTCCTGGCGCCTATCCTTTGTTTCCCGCTCAAAATCCTGGCGCATCCGATATAGGAGATCCTTTGCCTCTAATTCTATTTCGCGCCGTTTGTCCTGCGCTTCCTTCTTGGCCTGCTCTAAGATGTAGCCGGCTTTTGTCTCGGCATCCTGAATCTTTTTTTCAGCTATATATCTTCTTAAGATGTACCCCACATATGTGGAGATTAAAGCAATAGCAATAAATATAATTATGTTCAACATTGCTTAAGAACCTCCTGTCTTAAATGCTATTTACAAATGCAGTAATTGTTCAAAAATGAAGTGTTTGTTGGAACTAAAACGGAATCAGGCAAAAATTACTTTTTCGATTCTTACATCCGTCGTGGTGGCGGGTAGAGAGGGTAAGATTTGGAAATCAAATGCCAGGCCAATAGAAGCGGTATTACGAGTCAATCTCTTTAGAAAATAATCGTAGCAGCCCCTGCCGCGTCCCAAGCGATTACCTTTTTTATCAAAGGCAATTCCCGGTACAATCACAAGGTCTAAATCTTCTAATTTAATGTATTTTTTAACCGCAGGTTCGCATATACCATAAGGGCCTTTTTTAAGTTTCGCATTATTTCGTAATATGCAAGGCCTTAAAGTTACTCTATTGCCTTTGCAAACCGGCACTGCGACTATCTTACCTAATCTTCGTGTTTCTTTTATCATTTCTTGCGTGTTAACCTCGCCATCAAACGACATGTAAAACATCGCTATCTTTGCTTTTTTAAAAACCGGAGTTCTAAAAAGTTTCCTCTTTATTATCTTACTTTTTCTATCTCGGTCTTCCTCCTTCTGTGTTTTTAATCTCAAAAGTATTTTACTACGTATTTGTTTTTTTGTCAACCTCTCGCAACACCCCGTCTTAATGCTCATGATGCTCATGCGATTCCTTCTTGGGCTCAAACGCGCTCGGGTCTTTGCCTATTTTTTTATAATAATCCGCTAAAGCAGACTTTAATGCCTCCTCAGCTAATACAGAACAGTGCATCTTTATCATAGGCAGGCCTCCCAATGCCTCTGCCACAGCTTTATTGGAAATCTTCAAGGCCTCCTCAATGCTTTTTCCTTTCACCATCTCGGTAACCATGGAACTGGTGCTTATGGCAGCGCCACAGCCAAAGGTCTTAAATTTTGCATCCACGATAATACCATTTTCTATCTTGAGGTACATTCTCATAATGTCCCCGCAGATGGGATTTCCGACGTTACCGATACCGCTGGCATCGGGAATCTCGCCCACATTCCTGGGATGCAAAAAATGGTCCATAACTTTTTCTGAATAAGGCTGCTCTGCCATCTTATTTCGCCATAATTAACTTATGCGGCTTGGTAGCCTTTTTAAAATCTTTGGGTTTTTGAATTTTTTTCAGCGTATCAAGTTTTTTTCTTTTCTCTTATTCTTTATATATTAAAAC
>JAUYDQ010000016.1 GCA_030691725.1 Candidatus Omnitrophota bacterium | reverse complement strand
GGTGGATAAAAATTTCATGACCTCTATACCCGGAGTTTTTGCCGGAGGAGATATTATTAGTGGCGCGGATACAGTAATCTCGGCAATGGGCGCTGGTAAAAAAGCCGCCTTATCCATAGACAAATACATTAAGGGACAGGCCCTGACCCAATCGGGGGACGTTCTTGAATCCAATCGGAAGGGTGTCCCTAAAAGAGGAAAGAAAGTATAAAGGGGGACACCCTTAGCTTTGGTTCCAAAGACGTCCCTAAAAGAGGATTAAAATGGAAGAAAATAAAATTACAATTCAAGATATTTTAGCGCTTAAAGGTAAGCGTAAGATTACCATGCTTACTGCTTATGATTACCCGTTGGCATCTTTGATTGATAATGCCGGTATTGATATGATTTTGGTGGGTGATTCTGTTGCTAATGTAGTGTTAGGCTTAGATTCAACAACTAAGGTTGGCATGACTGAAATGATTCATCATGCTAAAGCAGTCACGCGCGCAGTAAAGCATGCCTTGGTCATTGGCGATATGCCCTACGAATCCTATCAAGTTAATCCTGCAGATTCGGTGAAAAATGCGCGTAGATTTATTGAGGAAGCCAAATGTGACGCCGTAAAATTGGAATGGTTTGACCGTTGTTTGGAGGTAACCGAGCAAATTATAAAAACAGAAATTCCGGTAATGGGCCATATTGGTTTAACCCCGCAGACTGCAGATAAATTAGGCGGATTTAAGGTCCAAGGCAAAGACGCGAGAACTGCAAAGCGTTTAATTGAGCAGGCTTTAGCATTAGAGAAATTAGGTTGTTTTTCTCTTGTCCTTGAATGTGTGCCAGATAAAATCGCAGAGATGATTACGAAGAATTTAAAGATTCCCACTATTGGCATTGGCGCAGGGATAAATTGCGATGGTCAGGTTTTGGTGACGCATGATTTACTGGGCCTCTTTGAACGTTTTACTCCTAAATTCGTCAAGAAATATATTAACTTAGCACCGATGATCTCCCAGGCAATAGAAGAATATAAAAAAGAGGTAATAGAAGGCAAGTTTCCTACCAAAAACCATAGTTTTACCATAAAGGAAGAGGAACTGAAGAAATTAGGTTAAAATGAAAAAAAGAACTCTCAAGAAAATCGCCTTAGGCGATAACCTTAAGGTGCGATTTTCAGTGGTTAGGAAAGTGCTTTATACTTTCCTACACCATAAATATATTTACATTGCAGTTGTTTTATTTTTTGCTTTATTATTCGTGGCAAAATTCGGCGGGCTGGCTATTTTAAAAGCATACGTTCAAACAGGTATTGGCAATTGCAGGACTTTGCCGCTATTATGTATTACTCCGGAAAAAGAGCTCGTTAGTCCTGAAATCGATAAAACCTATCTTCAGGAATTATTGCCGTACTCTTTTCCCGGTATAGAGATTTCAATCCCTAAAGGTTTTACCGTAATCAAAGGAAGTGTCACCAAGGTATATTATAAAAAAAGAAAATATGACGCAAAAAGCCCCGTCATATATTTGCTCTATCAAAAACCAATTTTTTTTATAAATTTATTTCCCCAACTACAAAAGCAGGGTATAGGGAATAACTATGAATTTGTAAACCGTACCATGCATGCTCAATTTACAAATATAGATAATCTTACCGATGCTTTTTTTGTGATTATGAAAACTATCTTCACTCCTAATTTAGGCGATCAAAAAAATATAAAAATGATTAAATTTGCAACTACAGATAAAAAAGGATTTATAACTTATGATTTGACTTCAACGGAAAATTACTTTGATTGCGATGTTATTAATAGCGATGATGCTTTTTTTAAGATTTATATAAAAGACAAAGGTGCAAAATTGGATTTAAATAAAGTCCTCGCTATTATATCAACGCTGAATATATCGAATATAGCAGCACTGGATACATCAAAGTGAATTCCCTTGACTTTTTAGTGAATTTCAGTTAAAAATAAAGGGTTATGAACCCCGCCCTTCCTAAAAATATTTTAGTAAAAACTATAAGGAAGAGCAGGGGTATAGGTTAGAAAGGAAGAGCGGGGTGAATACAAACGATAATCTTATGGAAAAGATTGTTTCTCTGTGTAAACGCCGGGGATTTATATTCCAGTCCTCCGAGATTTATGGGGGTTTAAGCAACACGTGGGATTACGGCCCTTTTGGCGTAGAATTGAAAAATAATGTAAAGAGCGCGTGGTGGAAAGCAAATGTATATGACCGCGATGATATCCTTGGCATGGATGCAGCAATATTGATGCATCCTAAAGTTTGGGAGGCATCTGGGCACGTTGATAATTTTTATGATTTGAAAAGTGACTGCAAATCCTGCAAAAAGCGTTTTAAGGTTGCGGATTTAAAAGACCCCAAGAGGTGTCCTGAGTGTAAAGGCGAATTGACTCAAGGAAGGCCGTTTAACCTCATGTTCAAGACGCATCAGGGCCCTGTTGAAGATGGGACAGGCCTGATTTATTTAAGGCCAGAAACTGCGCAGGGTATGTTTGTGAATTTTTTGAATATTCTGGACTCAAAGCATCCCAAACTTCCTTTTGGACTGGCGCAGATTGGCAAGGCCTTTCGCAATGAAGTCACGCCGGGAAATTTCACCTTCAGGACACGCGAGTTTGAACAAATGGAGATTGAATATTTTGTGAAGCCCGGGGAGGCAGATAAAAAATTAGAAGAATGGATAGACTACCGCTTTAACTGGTATTTAAATTTAGGGATAAAGAAAGAAAATCTAAGAAAGCGCCCCCACACTAAAGATGAACTTGCACACTACGCCAAAGCCTGCACAGATATAGAATACAATTTTCCCTTCGGTTGGAGTGAATTAGAAGGAATTGCCAATAGAACTGATTTTGATTTAAAACAACATGCCCAGGTTAGCCAAAAAGAGCTGCAATATTTTGATGGTACTACAAAAGAAAAATTTTATCCTTACATCATTGAACCATCGGGTGGAGTGGATAGGAGCGTATTGGCATTTTTAGTGGATGCTTATGATGAGGAAAAGGTAAAGGATGATGTACGCGTAGTCGTAAAACTTAATAAAGATTTAGCGCCAATAAAAGTGGCGGTATTGCCCCTTTTAAAGAACCGGCCGGAAATCGTTGAATTAGCGAAAAGAATAGCGAAAGATTTAAAGAAGTGTTTCATTACCGTCTATGACGATACAGCGTCTATCGGTAAACTTTACCGCAGGCAGGATGAGGTGGGTACACTTTATTGCGTTACTGTTGATGTGCAATCATTAGAAGACAAGCAGGTAACAGTAAGAGACAGAGATACGATGTTGCAGGATAGGATAGGAATAGATAATTTAAAAAAATATCTTTGGGAAAAATTGAACAGTTAGATCCCGCTCAAGTAGAAAGAGGGACGTTCCTTGATCCAAAGCAAAGGGTGTCCCTTGGGGACACCCTTCCGATTAGATTTAAAGACGTCCCTATAGATTAACCTAAAGTAACGGAGGATTCTAAAGGCAATGGCAAAAAAATACGTTTACTTCTTTGGGGGCCAAAAAGCAGACGGAAATGAAACCATGAAAAATCTTCTCGGCGGTAAAGGGGCGAATCTCGCAGAGATGGCAGGGCATAAAGATTTACGGCTTCCCGTACCACCCGGGTTCACCATTACCACCGAGGTTTGCACATATTATTATAAAAATAGAAAAACCTATCCTAAGGGTTTAAAAGAAGAAGCGCATAAGGCTTTAGAAAGAGTGGAAAAGCTGATGGGGAGAAAATTCGGCGACCCTGATAATCCGCTTTTAGTTTCGGTACGTTCAGGCGCTCGGCGTTCCATGCCGGGAATGATGGAGACAGTATTAAATATCGGCTTAACCGAAAAGACTATACCCGGCTTAATCAAGCAGAGCGGCTTAAACAGCAGGCCGCAAGGCCGTGGTTTGGTCTCTTATGACCAAAGCCATAGCCAAAGCCACCGTTTTGTCTACGATGCCTATCGCCGCCTGATTATGATGTATTCAGACGTGGTTATGGAGAAGGCAGTGGGTGTCGAGCCAAAAGACGATGAATCCGGAATACGCAAGCAGTTAGAAAAGATTATGAGTGCAATGAAAAAGGCAAAAGGTTATTCTGTCGATGCAGGCTTAACTGGGGATGACCTGAAAGAACTTTGCACTTTATTTAAAGCCAAAATAAAGGAAGTATTAAAGAAAGATTTTCCTGATGATCCAAATGAGCAGTTGTGGGGAGGAATCGGAGCTGTGTTTTCTTCTTGGAATGGCAAGCGTGCAGTCAGTTACAGGCGTATAGAAGGAATTCCTGATGAATGGGGTACAGCGGTGACTGTGCAAACCATGGTTTTTGGGAATATGGGCGGTGATTCTGCAACCGGCGTTGCCTTTACCCGTAATCCGGGAAACGGAGAAGATGAATTCTATGGCGAATATCTGATCAATGCGCAGGGTGAAGATGTGGTAGCAGGGATACGCACTCCCGCGCCGATAAATGAATACTCTAAGTCAGAACATAATAAAGAGTTAGTTGCTTTAGAAAAGGCAATGCCCAAAATTTATCAGGAACTCTTTGGTTTTCAGAAACGCCTGGAGAAACATTATCGCGATATGCAGGATATTGAGTTTACCATAGAAAAAGGCAGGCTCTTTATGTTGCAGTGCCGCGTGGGAAAGCGCAATGGCCCGGCAGCAGTGCGCATGGCTGTTGATATGTTAAAAGAAAAATTAATCAAAAAAGAAGAAGCAGTGATGCGGTTAGGCCCCGGCCAATTAGATGAATTGTTACATCCGATCATTGACCCTAAAATTGAGCTGGCTCATAAACCTTTTGCAAAAGGTTTACCTGCAGGCCCGGGTGGTGCGACTGGCCAGATAGTATTCTTAAGCCATGATGCTGTGGAATGGGCAAAGCGAGGCAATAAAGTAATTTTGGTGCGCGAGGAAACAAACCCCGAAGACGTAGAGGGCATGCGTGCAGCTTCGGCGATTTTAACTGCCCGCGGCGGCATGACTAGCCACGCGGCATTAGTAGCACGCGGTTGGGGTAAATGTTGTATCGTCGGTTGCGCTAGCCTGCACGTCGATTCTATTAAAAAAGAGCTTTTAGCTGACGGTAAAGTCCTTAAAGAAGGGGATTGGATTACTCTAAACGGTACTAAGGGCAATGTCTACGAAGGCAAATTACCCATGATGGATGCATCTGAAGAAAATGAGATTTTAACGAATTTTTTAAAGATATGCGCCTCTTTGAAGAGATTAGGCGTACGCACCAATGCTGATACTCCTGAGGATGCAAGAAAGGCAAGGCAATTCGGCGCTGAAGGAATCGGACTGTTTAGAACCGAACATATGTTTTACGGCAAAGGTTGCGAAGAGCCATTGTTTAGATTACGTAAGATGATAATCTCTAAAACCGAAGCAGAAAGGCGCAAGGCCTTAGACGAATTATTTCCTTATGTGAAGAAGGATTTCAAGGGGACGCTTGAGGCAATGGATGGCCTGCCTGTAGTAATTCGTTTACTTGACCCGCCTCTGCATGAATTTGTCCCTCGCGAACAGGCAAAATTGGAGCAGCTCGCCCGGGATTTAAATATAACTATGGAAGAACTCTCTGAACGTGCAGAAAACCTGCATGAATCAAATCCGATGATGGGCCATCGGGGAGTGCGTTTGGGAGTTACTTATCCTGAAGTAAGCGAAATGCAGATACGCGCAGTCTTTGAGGCAGCAGCAGAACTTATTAAAGAGGGGAAGTCGCCCTATCCTGAAATAATGATACCTGTAGTTTGCGATGAAGAGGAGTTAAACGACCAATTAGCTATACTTAAGAAAATTTATCAGGAAACCTTAAATAAATATAATCTCAAGAAAATTAAATATATGTTCGGCACAATGATTGAGATACCCCGCGCATCGATTGTAGCTGATAAGTTGGCACAAGTAGCAGAATTTTTCTCTTTCGGCACTAATGATATGACCCAGATGGGTTTTGGTTTTTCGCGTGATGACATCGGTAGTTTCCTGCCGGATTATATCAAGAAAGGTATACTCCCCGAAGATCCCTTTCAGACCATTGACCAGGAGGGAATCGGAGAGTTAATAAAGATAGGTATCCAACGCGGACGCAAAACGCGCAAAGGCTTAGAAGTGGGTATCTGCGGTGAGCATGGCGGCGACCCGCGTTCAGTAGAATTCTGCCACCGCGTAGATATGGATTATGTAAGCTGTTCGCCTTTTAGAGTTCCTATTGCAATATTAGCTGCAGCTCAAGCAGTACTAAAAGAGAAGAGCGCATGGAAGCACTAAAAACCTACCTAAAAGAAATCAGAAATATACCCTTATTAACCCCTCAAGAAGAGATAACTCTAAGCAAGAGAATTAAGAAAGGCGATGAGCAGGCGCGCAAAGCAATGATCCGCGCAAACCTTCGCCTTGTAATTAACTTAGCCAAGAGGTACATGTATCTGGGCACGCCGTTTTTAGACTTAATTGAAGAAGGCAATTTAGGACTAATGAAAGCAGTAGATAAATTCGATCATAGGAAAGGATTCCGTTTTTCCACGTATGCTGCCTGGTGGATAAGGCAGGCAATTACCCGCGCAATATTTGAACAGGGCAAAATGATCCGAATGCCGGTTTATATGAACGAGCTTATCAGTAGGTGGAAAAAAACAAAAGAGCAGCTTACTCAGAGATTAAGGCGTCCGCCCAGAGACGAAGAAATTGCCAAGAAAATGAAAATATCAATCAGTAAAATGAAACAGATTAACTTCTGGTTAACCACTAAGACATCCTCCCTGGAAGCGCCTTTAGGCGATGAGGATGAAGGCCAGATTTTAGATTTGGTTCAAGACCACACTGCCGTATCGCCTGATACTGAGATTGAGCGCGTTTTTGATAAAGAGCGGCTAACTAGCCTATTAGAAATAATGGCCGATAGGGAAAGGACAGTTTTGGATATGCGTTTTGGTTTAGTTGACGGCAAGTCACATACTTTGGCTGAGGTGGCAGATAAATTAGGGGTTTCCCGGGAAAGGGTACGCCAGATAGAAGAACAGGCATTAAGAAAATTAAAAAAATTTATCCGTGAACAGCCGGGAGGCTCTCTTCAATATGAAACCAAGCAATAAGTAAGAAGAGGTTTTATGGTAAAGAAAAAGCCGGAATTTAAAGATTATATAAGGAATATCCCTGATTTTCCCAAACCCGGGATTTTATTCAGAGATATAACAACTCTCCTAAAAGATAACCAGGCATTTAAACACGCCTTAGATGCTTTGGTGAATAAATATAAGAAGAAAAAAATAGATAAAGTAGCAGCAGTTGAAGCCAGAGGGTTTATATTGGGCGGCGCAGTTGCCTACAAATTAGGCGCAGGATTTGTGCCTGTGCGCAAAATTGGGAAGCTCCCTTGGAAAACTAATTCCGCAACCTACGAGTTAGAATACGGCACTGATACATTAGAAATACATCACGATGCAATTGCGCCGGGAGAAAGCGTTTTAATTGTAGATGACCTTTTGGCTACGGGCGGGACAGTAAAGGCAGTTACGGATTTAGTAAAACAGTTACAAGGAAAAATTGCGGGTATTGCTTTTTTAATCGAACTTACTGACTTAAAAGGCAAAGATAAGTTGAAGGGGTATCCGGTATATTCTTTGATTAAATATTAGTAACCAAAATTGCGCCTGTAGCTCATTTGGATAGAGCGGGGCTCTCCTAAGGCCTAGGCGGGTGGTTCGAATCCACCCAGGCGCATAAATAGGGACTGTCCCCGAAGGGGACTGTCCCTAGAGAATTTAAATGTTCAACCTACATTCTCACTCCTTATTAAGCGACGGCGCATTGCTTCCTTCTGAAGTAGCTGTGCGCTATTTATCTTTAGGATATCGGACAATCGCGATTACTGACCACGCTGACTACAGCAATATAGATTTAGTTATCCATGCAATTTTAGAATTTACTCATCATTGGCCGAAAGACTCAAGGATTAAAGTTCTCCCGGGCATAGAATTGACTCACCTGCCGCTGGAACAATTTAAACCGTTAGCAAAATACGCCAGAACAAAAGGAATAAAAATTATTATTGGGCACGGCGAAACTTTGGTCGAACCTGTAATTAAAGGAACGAACCTCGCAGCATTAGCAGCAGATATTGATATCTTGGCTCATCCAGGGTTGATTAGCGAGGAAGAGGCAAAATTAGCCAAGAAAAAAGGGGTATTCTTAGAAATAACCAGCCGCCAAGGGCACAAAGATACCAATCCTCATGTGGTAGAAGAGGCTTTAAAACTAGGCGCAAGATTAATCCTGAATACAGATAGTCATTCACCCGAAGACATCATTAAACCGCAAGATTTATTTAAAATAGCTTCCGGAGCAGGTTTAAGCCAGAAAGAAATTGATAATATTTATCAGGATATGAGAGGCTTTTTGAGAGAAAGGGGGGTATGATGAAGAGGGGTATTTTGGTTCTTGTGTTCTTGTGTTCTTGTGTTCTTGTGTTGTGGGGTTGTGCAGGCGTTTTAAAAAAAGATGCTTCGTCAAAAGAAGGAGCTTTCTTAGAACCCCAAGCCGCATTAAAATTTAGTGATATTCCGGCACCAACAGGTTTTAAATTCTTACCAGAGGAATCTTATAGCTTTGAGAGTACAGGTGTACGGGTAGGGATATTAAAGTATCAAGGTAAAGCAGATGTTGAGCAGGTAGTCAATTTTTACAAAGACCAAATGCCGCTCTACAATTGGAATCTATTGAATGTAATGGAGTACGGGGAACGCTTATTGAATTTTGAACGTGAACAGGAAAGCTGTATTATTAATTTGGCATCTCAAGGTAAAAATATTACTGTTACTGTCTCTTTAGGCCCGAAGTCGGCAATTCGGCCTAAAAAGTCCGATAAACCGGTAAAGTAAGTGAGGATATTTTAGATTCTTCGGCACATTACCGAAGAATCAAGGAAAAGTTTCATTAATAAAACTTTTCCTTGACAAACAACAAGTTATGTGGTAAAAAGATACAAAATAGGTTTATATCGGATATACCACTGGAGATGGCTTTAATTTCAGGCGAAAAGGAGGTGAATTCTTATAAAGTAAGCCTAAAGTCAGCGCAAATCCAGTGATATACATATATATAGTAATTCTCTAGGAAAAATTATTAAACCCTAGTTCAATATATTTTGGTATTTTTAAAGGAGGATAAACAAAATGAGTAAACGCTTAATATTAATTCTGGCGCTGGCGTTTGTGGTGGGAATCACTTTTGCCGCCTACGCCGAAGTCCAGAATGTTAAGGTGAGCGGTGATATCACCGTAAAAGGTGTTGCCCGCAACAATTTAACACTGGATAAAGATGTTGCTGCTACCCCCGTTGATTTTGGTAAAAAAATCAGGGGCGTTATCTCCCAGGCGCGCGTAAGAATAGACGCTGACCTGACGGATAATGTTGCTACCACAGTAAGATTGCTCAACGAAAGAGTTTGGGGAGAAGAAACAGATGGAATCGCTACTCCTGCCGATAGCACCAAGAACAACAATACAGAAATAGACCTTGACCTGGCTTATGTCACTATGAAAGAATTCCTTTATTCACCTTTGAGCCTAACCATAGGCCGTCAAGAATTAAGGTTTGGTAATGGGTTAATTATTGGCGACCCGGATACCAATGCCATTGCTGCCGGACATTTAGGAACTAAGTATCTTCCTAATTCTCTGGATGATTTAAGTCTGCGTAAGGCATTTGATGCTGTCAGAGCCACCTTGGATTACAATCCCTTGGTAGTAGATCTTATCTACTCCAAGATCAGCGAAAGTGCCATTGCCACATTTGATGATGTTAACCTTTATGGTGCAAATGCTAGTTATGAAGTAAGTAAAAATTTAATTGCTGAGGGTTATATCTTCCAGAGGGCAAGGGATAGAGGAGTCGTAGGTGCAATCGTTGCCGGTCAAGCAGCAAAGAAAGAAAAATTAACTACGGTAGGAGCTAAAGCAAACTACACAGGGGAGAAGCTCAAAGGTTTATCCTTAGGATTAGAAGGCGCATATCAGTTTGGCGATCACATTGCCAGCACGCTCTTGTATCCTGATGAGGGAGCAGATACCAAAGTTACCCGTAAAGTTGGTGCCTTTGCGCTTCAGGCAACAGGTAGTTATAAGGTGCCGAGATTGACTAGATACGCACCAGTGTTAGGTGGTAGCTATACCTTCCTTTCTGGTGATAAGGCAGATAGCACAAATGACCATTACCGTGGTTGGGATTCCATGTTTGAGGACCAGAATGGCGGAACCATATTTAACAAAATATTTGCCCTGACCAATATGCAGATAGTT
>JAUYDQ010000133.1 GCA_030691725.1 Candidatus Omnitrophota bacterium | reverse complement strand
GGGGTCAACAATTATAGGTAAATGCGAAAGTTGCTTTACAGCGGGTACAGCGCTTATGTCCAAGGTGCTACGCGTGAAATCCTCGAATGTCCTTATGCCGCGCTCGCACAATATGACATTAAAATTACCTCCCGCCAATATATATTCTGCAGACATAAGTAATTCTTTAATAGTAGAGGACATACCGCGTTTTAATAAAACTGTTTTTTTCGTCTGTCCTACTTCTTTTAAAAGATTAAAGTTCTGCATATTACGCGCACCAATCTGAAGAATATCTACATATCTGGCTACTAACTCTACATCGCGGGGATCCATTACCTCGCTAACCGTAGCTAACCCCAATTCATTTCCCACTTTATTTAAATATTTCAGGCCTTCTTCGCCGAGCCCCTGAAAACTGTAAGGCGAGGTGCGGGGCTTAAATGCACCTCCGCGTAAAACAGTCGCGCCCGCTTTTTTTATAAGGGTAGCTGTTTCCTGCAGTGTTTTGATATCCTCAACCGCACAAGGGCCAGCCATAACTACTATTCTTTTGCTGCCAATTTTGACACCTTTACCCAAATCAATTACCGAATCCTGGGGTTTGAATTCCCGTGAGACAAGCTTGTAAGGTGACAGGACCGGCATAACTTTCTCGACACCCGGAAATACCTCTAAAGGAGTAACCGCCAGTACATCTTCGGGCCCAATCACGCCGATTATGGTGCGTTCTGTGCCTTTTGAAACATGAGGTTTAAGTCCTAATTTCTGTACTTTCTCAATAATATGATTTATCTGCTCTTCAGTAACATCCGGCCTTAGTACAATAATCATATACATCCTCCGTTTATAGTACCTTCCTTAATACCTTAATAAATCTCTCGTTCTCTTTTTCTGTTCCGATAGTTACCCTGATAAAATTTTTCAGTCCATACTGATCCATATCTCTTACAATTACTCCGTATTTAAGCATATCTTTAAAAACGCTAACGCCGTCCCTGCCAACATCAATAAGAATGAAATTAGCGACACTTGGTACATACGCAATGCCTAATTGGGCTAAAGCATCATAGAGGTAATCTTTGCCTCTTAGAATTGTTTCTCTTGTTTTCAGTAAGAATTTTTTATCATCTAATGCTGCAGCTGCTGCTACTTGTGCCAGAAAATTAACATTAAAGGGCTGTCTTACCTTTTCCATATAAGAAGTGAGCTCCGAATTGGCTATGGCATAACCCATTCTTAAACCCGCAAGACCGTATGCCTTAGAAAATGTCTTCAAAACTATTACATTTTTATTACTGACATAGTTTAAGCCACCAGGAAAATCATCGACATCAATAAATGTATCATAAGCCTCATCCATAACCAGCAATACATTATTGGGTAAATCGCGTATAAAGTCTTCGAATTCATATTTAGTAACATATGTGCCCGTAGGATTATTGGGGTTTGAGATAAAAATTAATTTAGTATTTTTGTCTATTTTCTTTTTAATCGCTTCTAAATCATACTTAAAATACCTTAAAGGAACAGTAATGATGCGGCGGTCATTAACTTTGGAGATAATTTCGTATTCTAAAAACGTGATATCTGCGGTTATAATGTTTTCATCATCTTCCACAAAGGTTTTTATAATAATATCTATAAGCTCATCCGAGCCATTACCCAAGACGATATTCCCAGGCTTAACATTCAGGTAACGGCTAAGTTTCTTCTTTAGATAAAAAGCGTTGCTGTCAGGGTAGCGGTTGGCTTTTGATAAGTTCTTTTTTATTGCCTCCACCGCCTTGGGAGAAGGACCTAAAGGGTTCTCATTAGAAGCAAGCTTTATAATTTCCTTTAAGCCCCATTGTCGCTTAATTTCATCTATAGGTTTGCCTGCTATATACGGCGCTATATTTAGTATATTTTTTCTTACTATTTCTTCCATTTTTTATCTCTCTAGGGACGTCTTTACTACTAAAGCAAAGCCTGTCCCCGATTCAAATCAAAGACGTTTTTGATTCTAAAGCAAAAGGTGTCCCTTTTATAAGTATTCATTAGGGGACATCCTTACGATTGGATGTAAATACGACTTCCGATTGGATTTAAAGACGTCCCTAATTTACTCTCCTAAAGGATAGGAACCTAAGATTTTTAAGAATTTACACTTATCCTCTAATTCTAAAAGTGCCTTTTTTACACGGGGATTATCCTGATGCCCATCCAAGTCCACAAAGAAATAATAATCCCAGGCTTTCTTCTTAGAGGGCCTTGATTCAATTTTAGTGAGATTAATCCTATATTTTTTAAAAGGCAGGAGCATATCATACAAAGCGCCCACCTTGTCTTTAATAGAAAACATAATCGAAGTCCGGTCAATGCCTGTCGGCGGCACATCAGTTTTACCGATTATCAAGAAGCGCGTAACATTATGCGGTGAATCTTCAATGTCAGAGGCAATCACTCTTAATTTATAAACTTTGGCTGCTAATGATGAAGCAATGCAAGCACTGTATTTTTCCTTTGCTGCAATTTGTGCAGCACGGGTAGTACTGGATACCTCAATCTTTTCTACACCCGCCAGATTCTCCTGAAGCCAAATCCGGCACTGCCCAAAAACCTGCGGATTTGAATAGACACGCCTGATTTTGTTTTTGGGACAGCTGGCTAAGAGATGATGCGCCACATCTAAAATTGTCTGGCTGCAAATTTTCAATTCTGAATCCACAAACATATCTAAAGTGTGGCTGACTGCGCCCTCCACAGAATTCTCTATGGGCACTACACCGTAATCTGCATTATCTCTTTCTACTTCAAGGAATACATCGGTAATACTATTGCAGGCGATATATTCAACCTGCGAGCCGAATCTTTTGAGGGCAGCTAAATGCGTGAAAGTCGCCTCTGGCCCCAGATAGGCAACCTTAAGCGGCCTATCCAAAGAAAGGCTGCAAGACATTATCTCGCGATATATTGCCTCGAGCGCGCCAGAAGACAAAGGGCCCTTGTTTATAATCGCTAACTTTTTCAAAACTTCTCTTTCGCGGTCAGGAGAATAAATACTCTTTCCGCTCTTACGTTTCAATTCAGCAATATCTAATGTGGTCTTGGCGCGTACATTCAAAAACTGGATTATTTTTTTATCTATATTATCAACTGTCTTTCGCAGACTCTTTAGGTTCATTTGTTTCCTCCTTTGTAGCTAAAAGCATAGGTGAATCTTCAGCCTTTGGTGCTTCTGTCTCGGCTGATTTCTTGGCATCCTCTAATTTTTCTCCCATAGCCTTAGAGGTTAAAAAACCCTCTATCTTAGGCAACTCATCTAAAGATTTTAAACCAAAATGTTCCAGGAACTGCCGGGTTGTCCCATAAACCTTTGGCCTTCCAGGAGCTTTTTTTCTTCCTGCAATGCGAACAAGCCCTTTTTCCAAAAAAGTCTTAATCATACCATCAACATTTACGTTTCTTATAGACTCTATTTCCAGCCGGGTTACAGGTTGTTTATATGCAATTATGGCTAAAGTCTCTAATGCAGGCGTGGATAATCTTTCCACGCGGCGCCCTTTATATAATTTCCTTAAAAAAGAGGCAAAGACGGGTGCTGTAATCATCTGAAAACCGCCGGCTATCTCAACGATACGCATACCGCGGTTAGTTTTTTCATATTCGTCCTTTAATTCTTCTATTGTTTTACGGATTGCATCTGTGGCTAAATTACCTAAGGCATCTTTTATCTGCTCAAGCATCAAAGGTTTTTCGCTGGCAAAAAGCAATGCTTCTATTACTGTCTTTACATTGTTATCCGACATATTTATTTTGCTTTCCTCTGCTTATAGACTTCATTGAGCAGGTCCTCGGTTGTCTGTATACCGCCAGATCTTTCCAGGGCTTTTTTTAACATTGAACATGCTTCGGATTTCTTATACTCTAATTGCATAAGCACAGCTAAAGCTTCTTCTTCAATATCTATTGTTTTTGCTTTTTGTTCTCTTCCCCTATCATCCTGTATTAAACCGAACTTGCCCAGTTTATTCTGAAGTTTTGCCACAATCTCTTTTGCCCTCTGCAGGCCTATACCCGGTAAAGACTGCAAGAAATTCATATCTGCTTCATCTATTGCCCGCACAACTTGCGATATAGGTTTATTCAATGCTTTTAATGCCGCACGCGGACCGATACCAGAAACAGTAATAAACGCTTCAAAGAATTCCTTCTCCACTTCATTTAAAAAACCGATTAACATAGGGGTGTTCTTAGACGGTTCCACCTGAAAATAGTGGTAAGTTATAAGGCTAATTCTACCGTCACCAGTAATACTTTCATCTAACCGCTGCATAACTGTCAGCGGAATAAACACCTTGTAGGAAATACCATTAATATCAATAAGTAAAAAATTGGCGCCCTTTTCAATTACTTTTCCGCAAATGCGCGCAATCATGTCTTAGGCCTCATAATATAACTGTAAGCAATAGCTAATGCCAAGGCGTCAGTCACATCAGTGTATTTCGGTTGACTATTTAAATTAAGTATAGTTACTACCATTCTTTGCACCTGGTATTTGGAAGCCAAGCCATTGCCCACAATTGCTTTCTTAATCCGTGTAGCGGCATATTCAACCAGAGGAATATTCTCTCTTGCACAAGCAAGGCAGATTACCCCGCGCGCCTGGCCTAAAATATACGCGGTGGTGGGATGACGATAATGCGCATAGAGTTTCTCAAGAACCATTACATCCGGCTTAGTATCAATTATCAATTTTGTTACTGCTCTATATATCTTATCTAACCGCTTAGGCGTTGTTTCACGAGAGTCGGTCGTAACTATTCCTGCTTCCAATAAAGACAATTCGTTTTTTTTAAAATCGATAACGCCGTACCCGGTAACTGTTAAGGCAGGGTCAATCCCTAAGATTCTCATCTTTTAGCTGCCGGCAGCCATCTGTTCTAAGATTTCATCGGGAATATCAAAATTAGCATAAACCTGCTGAACATCGTCGTGCTCTTCTAATGCCTCAACTAATGCCAATACTTGCTTTGCATCACCACCTGCCACCTTAATTGTTGAGGAGGGAATCATGGTAATTTCCGCAGTTTGCAATTTTAGTCCTTTGTCCGCAAGAGCTTGTTTTACCTTTTCAAAATCCTGCACAGAAGTGGTAATCTCATAATTCTTATCATCCGACTTAAAATCCTCTGCCCCTGAATCTAAAGCAATAGTCATCAACTCATCTTCCTGGGCATGAGCCCTTTCAATAAGAATGTAACCTTTTTTAGTAAACATATAGCTTACAGAACCTGCGCCTGCCATATTACCGCCTTTTTTGGACATAATGTTGCGCAGTTCTGCAGTTGTGCGGTTCTTATTGTCAGTCAGCGCTTCAATAAAAATTGCCACTCCTGCGGGCCCGTATGCCTCGTACATAACCGTTTCATAAACTACGCCCGGCAATTCTCCTGTGCCGCGCTTTATCGCCATCTTCACGTTATCAGAAGGCATGTTGGCTTCTTTTGCCCTGGACATAACTGTACGCAACCTGATATTAGTATCGGGGTTGCCTCCGCCTTCGCGAGCTGCAACCGTGATTTCTTTAATAAGTTTTGTATACGCGGCTCCTTTTTTTGCGTCTGCCGCCATCTTCTTGCCTTTGTTCGTCTTCCATTTTGAATGACCAGACATATTTAACCTCCCAATAAATTATCGTAACTGTTTTTATTTGTTAAAAATGGGCAGGCAGAATAAGCCGAGTTCTGTCTTGATACGATTATCCGTATCTGTGTGGCCATTCCTCTCGATTCTGGCGTTACCGCCAGGACTCAAGCAGCTTACCCGAGACTTTTAACGCGCCGGATCAGCACTCGTCTCCTATTTTACCTTACTCCACGTAGAGATTGCCTCGTTTCACCCCCCACACCCAGAAGTCTCTATTGAAAACGAATTCTGGGTGTGGGGCTCGTCTCTGTGGCTCTCCCGCCAAAAATATTGGCGGGTCCGCCACGATTTGTGGCGGAAATCCTCTGCATACATTACATACGCAGGATGGTTATTAGCCATTACGCTATCCTCCGGAGCCCGGACTTTCCTCCCGCCACAAAGCGCTGGCGGGCGACCACCTTCTACCTGCCCTGTTTATCAAAGACCGCTTCCTTCACTGCTTTATTCGCCAATTTATCTGCACCCCGATTCTCTTCCCGGGGAATATGTTTTATGGAAACCTGTTTAAAAGCAGATATAAGATGCAGAGACTGATTATACAACCCTAGTATATTAGCACTTTTTATTTTATAAATTTTTTTAAGTTGCCTATACAGGAGTTGGCTATCGGTATTTATCTCTATATTTTCTGCTTTAAGTATAAGGCCTTCCTGTAACCCATAAATCAAAGCTGTATACTCGGCCACATTGTTGGTCGCGTTGCCAATAAAACTGGCTATATTTTTTATGGTCCGGCCGTCCCGGCAAATAACCACGCCTATGCCGCTTGGGCCCGGGTTACCTTTCGAAGCTCCGTCAACGTAGATTTTAAGTTCCCCCATTTTCAATATACAGTATTCTATTACAAACTTCACAGGTAATTATGTGTTCATACATCCTTATCAGATTTATTACCTGCGGAGGCACAAACATATTACAGCCCTGACATGAATTACCTTTCACGCTTACTATCGCTAAAGCATCGCGATTAAGCAGTATCCTTTCATATTGAGTAAGTACCTTCTTATCAAGACCGGGCGTAATTTGTTTTCTCTGTGCTTCTAATTGCGCAATGCGTTCATCTATCTCTTTTATCCTATCCTGGATATTTCTCTTCTGCCCCTCGGCTACTTTCTCCTCTTCCTGAAGCCTCTGTTTTTCTTGACTGACATCATTTTTTATTTTATCCGTCTGCTCAAGAAATCCTAAAATCTGATCTTCTATTACCGAGGCATCGGCTTTTGCATCTTGTATCTGTTGCAGCATTGTCTGATATTCCTTATTTGTTTTAAGCTGGTAAAGCTGAGTTTCTAATCTCTTGGTGCCTTCTTCTCTAGAGGCCAATTCTAATTCTTTTTCCTTTCTCTGCTTTTGTAAATTTAATAAGTTTTCCTCAAGGCTGGCAAGATGCTTTTTCTTCTCTTCAAAAGAAGCATCTATGGCCTGTATTTCTTTGGGCCTCAATTCTTTTTCGGTTTTTAATACGTAAATCTCGCTATCTATCGTCTGTAACTGAATTAACTGGATTATTTGTGACTTTAGGTCAACCACCGCCATCCCTTTGGAATAAGATGCAACAATAATTGTTACTGTTGTCCCCTCGCTTCTTATCGTTTACTTTACTGAAGCTCGAGGACAGATTTTGCTTTGCAAAATCTGGTGGGCGATAGAGGATTCGAACCTCTGACCTCCACAATGTGAGTGTGGCGCTCTAACCAACTGAGCCAATCGCCCAACAACCTGGGCCCAGAAGGATTCGGACCTCCGACCAGTCGCTCCTCGTTTCACTCGTCGCTCCCCAAAGGGGCTCTGCCCCTATGGCGCTCGTTTCACTCGCTGTTACCCCGAAAGCGTGGGGAAAATTTTTCCCCACACCCCATTTTGGTCGTCGGTTCTCACCGACTGTCCCTATTAATTATTTTAAAGCCTATACCTGGGCCCAGAAGGATTCGGACCTCCGACCAAGTGATTATGAGTCACCTGCTCTACCACT
>JAUYDQ010000012.1 GCA_030691725.1 Candidatus Omnitrophota bacterium | reverse complement strand
CGGCTAAAATACTGTGTTAATATTATCATAAAATTTGTAACTTGGCAAGAAAAATATAGTCAAAATAATAAGGGCGGGAAATTTCTATTTCATTAAAATCAACTATCTTTTATATCTGCCTTTTTTGGTTAACGACGAATGTATTCATCATAAAATAAGAATTGGGGAGATTTACTCTCCCCAATTCTTATCCTTATGCTCTAAAAAGCATATTTTACGGCGTAATTACACCACCAGTGGTTCCTGTAATGGTCGCAGTACCGGTTGTACCTGGAGTACTTGGTGTTGCTGTAACAGTATATCCTCCAGCAAGAAAGCTGCATGCATAAATAAAACCACCTTTTGTCTGCCCACAATATGATGATACTACTGCTGGTAATGTACCACCCCAACCGGCAGCCAAAACACCAACAGGATATGCACCATTACCAACACCAGCGGAGAAAGTTTCTGCTTCCACACAAAGCGTATGAATATTTGCTTTTGCTGCCGCATCATTGGCGGTTCTCCTTGCACCGATTAAATTCGGTATGGCAATCGCGGCTAATAAGGCAATAATGGCTACCACTATCATGATTTCTACGAGCGTAAACCCTTTCTTCATCTGACAACCCCTCCTCTCTAAGGTAAAATTAACTTTTGTGCTCTTTTTTACCCGCCTCTTGACATTATATAATTCTATAAGCATTACAACAACGTAATTTCGTATTGTTCAAGGCAAGCTCAAAGCGCACTAGTCACCTTATTTTCTCTCTAGTTTTATAGCACCTCCTTTCTGTTTTGTCAAGCATAAAAAAATCCCAGGTAAACTTCCCTGGGATTTCACCTTGAAATCTTCGGCAGTCTGCCTTTCCTCTATCTTTTAAGGATGCACGACTTTGCGCCCCCAGGTTACCCTGAGTTTACCTTTTCGGATTCAAGCCATTTTTCTTAGTAAGTAAAGTATACCATAAGTTTACGGTTTTTCAAGCTTTCTTAGGATTAAGTAATGCAAGGATTATTTCAGTTTTAAACCATTCCATTGTCATTCTTAAGCCCTCTTCTAATTTTATCTTGGGTTGCCATTTAAGAATCCTCTTTGCCCGGGAAATATCCGGCTGTCTTTGTTTAGGGTCATCCTCAGGCAAAGGCCTAAATATAATCTTACTCTTACTTTTAGTCAGTTTTAATATAAGATTTGCCAACTCTATAATAGTAAATTCCCGGGGATTGCCCAAATTCAGAGGCTCATTTATACCAGATAATATAAGTTTATATATACCTTCTATTAAATCACTGATATAGCAGAATGAACGAATCTGTTTCCCTTCCCCGTATACGGTTATCGGTTTATTATTTATTGCCTGATAGATAAAATTAGGAATGACCCGTCCATCGTTTATTCTCATACGCGGGCCATAAGTATTAAAAATCCTTACGATTTTTGTATCTAACCGATGAACCCTGTGGTATGCCATGGTGATAGCTTCGGAAAAACGTTTTGCTTCATCATAACAACCCCTTACTCCCACGCAATTTACATGACCCCAGTAAGACTCAGGTTGAGGATGAACCAAGGGATCGCCGTAAATTTCCGATGTGGATGCAAGCATAAACTTTGCCCTCTTTTCCTTACAGAGCCCCAATACATTATGTGTGCCTAGAGAACCGACCTTTAGAGTCTGGATAGGAAACTTCAGATAATCCACGGGTGATGCCGGAGAAGCAAAATGCAGGACATAATCGACTTTTCCACGTATATCAATATATTTGGTAACATTGTGTTTTATAAACCTAAAATTTTTATCTTTAAGCAGATATTTTATATTTCCGGTGCTACTTGTTATAAGATTATCCAAGCATATGACTTTAAAATCCTCTTTAATTAGCTTATCACACAGATGCGAACCTATGAATCCGGCTCCGCCAGTAATCACAACAACTTTTTTATGCATTTTCAAGAAAATCACTTCGCGATAACTTCATAAGATTTTCTGATTGGTTTCAAGAAAGTGTTTTATACTTTCCTATACCATGAAGTATTTGATTGTAAACTCTAAGCCCTTAACAAAATCTATTCTTGGCTTATAACCCAATTCTTTTACTATGTTTGATATATCTGCTTCTGTTTTTAATACATCTCCGGGCCGCGGCTTTAAAAAAATAGGTTTTATATTTTTATGCATTATTTTATTTAAAATCTTTACCAGCCCTAAAATACTATAATTCTTACCGCAGCCTACGTTAAAAACTTGGGCATTAAATTTAGTTTTTTCTGCGGCCAAAATATTTGCTTCCACAACATTATCAACGTAAGTAAAATCCCGGGATTGTCTGCCAGTTCCATATATAGGAGGCGGCTCATCGTTTAATATACAAGTAATAAATTTGGGTATCACCACTGCATATTCATCATCTAAGGCCTGCCTGGGGCCAAACACGTTAAAATAGCGCAAAGAGACCGTAGGCAAACCGTAATGATGGCTAAACATCCGGCAGTAATGCTCGCCTGTTAATTTAGTTAAAGCATACGGTGAAATGGGGTGAGGCAGGAAATTTTCTCTTTCTGGAAAATTATTTGTATCACCGTAGACTGAACTTGAAGAAGCGAAAACGAAGCATTTTATTTTATTTTTTAAGGACGCCTCCAGTATATTTAAGGTGCCGTTTATATTTACTTCATTATAAACTCTTGGATTCTTCATTGATTTCGGCACACTCCTTAGTGCTGCCTGATGTAAAACAAAATCGATATCCCGGGTAACCCTGATACAGGTGTCCTGGGAACGGATATCGCCCTTAATTAATTCTATCTTATCTATTATTTTCGCCAGGTTTTTCTTCCTGCCGCT
>JAUYDQ010000060.1 GCA_030691725.1 Candidatus Omnitrophota bacterium | reverse complement strand
TACACAAGACCCGCTTTCGCTATTATTTAATATTATGCATATGGATTTTGATAGGGTAGAAGGACTGGAGATGAATATAAATACCAATCAGAAAAATTATCTTGTAAAAGGAATAAAGCAATCTAGGGATATATCGATAGATAAAAAAGCATATAAACTAGTATTTCTAGATGGAGATATTAAAAGGCGGGAAAAGAGTCCATATCATCAATCTAAGATTAACATAGTATTCTGTCGTGACAAAGAGAATATCCCGATTCTCATAAAAGTCTTTGCCAGCGGCGTATTCTTAAATGCAAAACTCATAGATATCAGATGACAGAAATAATCAATACCGGCGAAAGGATTCTTTTAGAGAAAGAGACTCCCCTGATGATTGCCCGCCATTTTTGTGCTTACCGATTTGCTAAAGATTATGTATTGAATAAAGACATCTTGGATATCGGATGCGGGGAGGGTTACGGTAGTCATTTTCTGGCTGGATTCGTTAAGAAAACAGTGGGCATAGATTATGATAAAGAAATAATCAGTTATGCAAAAAATAAATACCAAAAAGATAACTTAGACTTTTACGCAATAGAGGTAAAAGATTTAAGTTCATTTAGCAATAAGTTTGATGCCATATGTTCATTTCAAGTCATAGAGCACATCCCAGATACAAAAGCTTTCTTGGAACAGATAAAAGATTTATTGACCGAAAAGGGTATATTTATATGCTCAACGCCGAACAGATTAGATGCCTCTCCACACGGCGATACCCCGCTTAATAGATTTCACGTCAAAGAATACCTTATAAACGAATTTAAAGCATTGCTCGGAACGCATTTTAGCAAAGTAGAAGTCTTTGGTTTAAAAAGAGGTAAGCAACTTAACTTCTACCGCAGGCTTAAAAAGATAGGTTTATTTAATTTTTTCCCCCCCTTCGTAAATCCGGTAAAGAGATTTTATGACCGGATAGATTGCGATGATTTTATTATCGTCAAAGATAAACTGGATACGGCATTAGATTTCATCGCAGTATGCAACAAATAAAATGATTACCCTAATATTTTTGAATCTTATTGTTGGGGTGTGCGCGTTTTTGTTGAATTATAGAATTTTGAGATTCCAAAATTTTATTGATTCGTTGCTATCATTATTTATTCTTTATTTTGCCCAGATCGTAATGACAGAGTTTTTCTTGGGAATAATGGGTAGGCTTTTTATACAGAATGCCATCTTGCTTAATCTTATAATATTTTTGGTTATCTGGGCTTTAACCAGAAATAAAGAATCCTCCTTTTGTTTTGGTGTAGGAAAGTATAAAACTTTCCTAACCACTGAAACTTCGCAGGGAAGAGTCCTGAGTTCGCCAACTTCGTTGGCGAACGAAGTTTCTTGTAAGATTAGAAAAGAACAACTGTCACAGCTTCTTGGTAATAAGATTATACTATTTGCCGCAGCTATAATTTTAGCATTTGCATCAGTCAAAATTATTATAAACCTGGTTAACCCGCCGTTTGGCTGGGATAATCTTAATTATCATTTTACTTTCCCAGTTGAATGGTTAAAACACGGAAATTTAGGCAATCCTATCACTATATCCGATGATTTCTCTCCCACCTATTATCCTATTAATGGGAGTTTATTTTTCTTATGGCTTATTTTGCCCTTTAAGAACGTATTTTTAGCAGACCTGGGCCAGATACCATTTTTTGTTTTGGCATTCCTATCTACCTATAGCATATCTAAAAAGATCGGCCTCAATAAAGATTTTTCTTTGTATACAGCAATTCTTTTTTTGCTCATCCCTAATTTTTTCAAACAATCACAGATCGCTTATGTGGATGTGATGGTGGCATCTCTATTTTTGGTATGCCTAAATTATCTAATTTCTTTATATCAGGAATTCTCCGGTAATAATATTTTACTTTATAGTATGAGCCTGGGATTATTCTTAGGCTTAAAGACGGTTGCTTTGCCTTATAGCATGTTATTATTTTTACCCTTTGTTTTATTGTTTTTTAAGCACAGCAACAAATATTCTTTATTCATAATTTCCATACTGATTATAATTGCCTTAGGGAGTTTCTCTTACCCAAGGAATTTTATAGAAACAAGAAACCCCTTCTATCCTCTGGATTTTAAAATATTCGGCCATTCCATTTTTAAGGGCGTTATTGATATCGATACTTACAGGGCACACTTTAAACGTGAGGATTATAGTTTAGCTAAGTTATTATTTCATGAAGGCTTAGGCGTTCAAACTATACTATTTGTATTACCATCTATATTCTTAGCATTGCCGGTTACTTTGATAAAGAGAAGAAAAATGCCCGGTTTTATTTCAACATATTTTTTGATATTACCAGTTTTGATTTATCTTGTTTACCGATACATCATTCCTTTAGCAAATACAAGGTACCTGTATCCTCTTTTAGCCATAGGTATGATTACTGGTTTTTATACCATGGGGATTTTAGGCATACCGCGGCGCCTTACAAATATATTAGTGGCTATATGCGTATTGGCTTCGATGCCGGAATTGGCCAAGCGCCAAGAGCTGGTCAGTTCGGTTATACTAACATTTTTGCTATTTTTTTTATTGCCGCCCATCATAAAATACATTGAGCAAAAATGGCTCATAAAAAAACGTTTATTTATTTATTTGCCTTTGGTTTTTATTGTTTCTGTTTTAGCGTTATTAGAGAAAGATTATGTAAATAATGAATACTCCCGATATACAAGTATGGTAAAATATTCGGGTTTTTGGCCAGATGCTACGCGTGCCTGGGATTGGTTGAATAGAAACACGCAGGGAAATAACATTGCTTATATAGGCAGGCCTGTGCCGTTTCCTTTATACGGAAGCAATTTTAAAAATAATGTTTATTATGTTTCCGTCAATAAAACAGAGCCGGCCCAAATTCATTATTTTCCTAAAAGCCATTATCACTGGGGTTACGATTTTTTAAGTATGCATAGAAATTTAGAGGAAGAAGGAAATTATCGCGCGGATGCGGATTATTCTGTCTGGTTAGATAATCTTAACCGCAGGAATACCGATTATTTATTTATATATTCTCTCCATCAGACAAAAGAGATTGAATTTCCCCTGGAAGATGCCTGGGCAGGAGCCAATCCCGTTAAATTTAGCCCTGTCTTTGCAAACGAAACTATCCACATATATAAAATAATCAGATGAGACTGGCTATTATTATTCCCGCGCACAACGAACAAGATAATATAGTGGATGTGATAAATAAAATAGAGACCTTTTTAGACATACCGCATGAATTAATAGTGGTTAATGACCATTCCACAGATACTACAGCAGACTTGGTACAGAGAGTATCTCGCCAATATTCTAATATTAGGTTGGTTGAGAACCTAAATGAGAGAGGATTTACAAATGCTATCAAAACGGGCTTTGCTCATAATAAAGCAGACGTAATTGTTCCAGTCATGGCAGACCTTTGCGATGATTTGCATACAATTAAAGAGATGTTTAAAAAAATAAACGAAGGTTACGATATTGTCTGTGGTGCAAGGTATATCAAGGACGGAGCTCGTCTAGGAGGTTCGAAGATAAAAGGATTTTTTTCACGTCTTGTAGGAAAATCGCTATATTATTTATTGGGGATACCCACACAGGACATTGCTAATGCTTTTAAGATGTACCGAAAAAATGTCATAGATAGTATAGATATTAAATCCCGAGGATTTGAGATATCCATGGAGATACCGCTTAAAGCATATTATTTGGGTTTTAAAATAGCCGAGGTGCCCACGGTTTGGAAGGAAAGAACCAAAGGAAAGTCTAGTTTTAAAATGTTTAAATTATTTCCCAATTATCTTAAGTTGTATCTCTGGGCAATTTTTAAGAGATTAATAAAATAACATGCCATTACTTTCAGTAATTATGCCTGTTTATAATGAAGCTAAAACCATAAGGCAGATTTTAGAAAAGATAAATGCTGTAAATATCGATAAAGAGATAATTGTAGTAGATGATGGTTCTTGCGACGGAACAGAAAAGATTTTAAGAGATATTAAATATAATAATTTAAAAATCATACATCATAGCAGTAACAGAGGTAAAGGGGCGGCATTCTTAACAGGTTTATCTCATGCACAGGGGGAGTTCATAATAATTCAAGATGCAGATTTAGAATACGATCCGGCTGATTATTTAAAATTAATGGAAGCGATAAAACAGGATAATGCAGATATCGTATTAGGAGCCAGATTTAAGAAAGGTTACCATGGTTTATTTATACACAGATTTGGCAATAGGCTTTTGACGAGATTATTAAATCTTTTATTCAATGTAAGACTGAATGATTGTTTCACCTGTTATAAATTATTTCGTCGGGATACAATCAATAAGCTAAATCTTCACGAACAAAGCTTCACTATAGAAACAGAGATTGTGGCTAAAGCTGCAAAGAAGGGATTGCGTATATTCGAAGTGCCTGTGTCATATCATCCGAGAAGTTATTCTGCGGGCAAAAAAATAAGATGTAAAGACGGCTTTTGGGCAATAAGAAGTATAATTAAATATCGTTTCACAGATTAACAGATGCCAAGAATAATTAAATACTTAAATTATATAATTTACTGGTCGATTATCCTTATACCTTTTTCTATGTCTATCGCTCCTGCACCAGTCAGTATATTTGAGGGATTTTTAATAATTAGCTTTTTGACCAAGAAAGTACTAAAAAAAGAGCCGATATTTACAAAGACAGCAATAAATATTCCATTATTACTCCTATTTCTCATAACTTGTTTGTCAGTCCTTAACACTATAAACTATAGCGATAGTCTTAAAGGAGGCGTATTTAGGCTAATCCTATATGCCTTTATATTTTTCGTTATGGTTGAAGAAGTTAAGGACAAGAGGCAGATAGGGAGGATTGTCTTCTCGGTTGCCGCTGGTTTAATTCTGGCGTCTTTTGATGAAGTATGGCAGGTATTTGTGGGTGAGGATTTTATCCGCGGTTATGCACCGGTTGTCAATATAGGTTTGGTACGCGCAACAGCCGCATTTAAAGACGCAAATACGTTAGGGATTTATTTAAGCGCGATAGCACCCCTTATATTCGGACTGACCCTTTATTATTTTAAAAAGCAAAAGAAGGCACTAATGTGGGGTTTGAGTCTTATAGTCCTTGCGGGTATACTACTTACTTATTCCAGGCCGACATTACTTGCTATTTATATAGTTTTATTTTTCTTAGGCATCGCCAAAAAAGATAAAGCAACAATCGCTCTTTTGATTATATTTACATTAATATCGCCTTTCATCCTGCCAAAATCTGTTAAAAATTGGGCAAGAGAAGTTGAATATAACCCTTTCAGGTTTATATGTAACGATGATAGGATAGCAGTTTACCGTAATTCTCTTAATATGATAAAAGACCATCCGTTTATAGGCCTGGGCGCAAATACTTATATGAAAAACTACAAGAAATACAGAGAACCCATAGAATACCGTAACATCGTTACCAAAGATTATATGTATGCGCACAATAATTTTCTGCATATGGCAGCAGAGATTGGGTTGATAGGCTTAGGGTTCTTCATATGGTTGCTTTATAAATTATTTATGGAATGCAAGGATATTTATAGAAAGCTGGAAGATGATTATATGAAGATAGTATCGCTTTCTTTATCAGCTTGTTTGATTGCCTTTTTGGTGAACGGCCTTACGGAAAGTAGCCTTTATTACTCCCGTGTAGCCATAATATTTTGGTATATAATGGGGTTGGCATTAGCGCTCAAGAAAATCGCTTCGCGATAACTTCAATACGATTTTCAGTGGTATAGGAAAGTGTTTTATACTTTCCTATACCATAATAAATTCGCTCATGCAAATAGACAGGAAAACCATCAAGAATATACTTGTGGTACGCAATGACAGATTTGGCGAATTCTTGCTAAATATACCTGCGCTACGGGCATTAAAAGAGACTTTTTCGGATGCCAGATTAATTGCGGTAGT
>JAUYDQ010000032.1 GCA_030691725.1 Candidatus Omnitrophota bacterium | reverse complement strand
GCGTAAATCCTTGTCAAAACCGGTCATAACTGCGATGACTACAATAAGCGCCATCACGCCTATAGCTATGCCTAAGATAGAAATAATACTAATAAGTGAAATAAACTTTTCTTTTCTTTTAGTAATAAGATAACGCCAGCTTATGAATAGCTCAGTCTTCATAACTTAGTAACTAGTACACTAGTAACGAGTAACTAGTAATTTTTAAATTTCCAGTTAAAATTGCATATTTTTTATTATTAAACATCTAAAAAACTTTAATCTTTTATTTACCAGTTACTAGTTACTGATTTTCTTTTTCCGGCCTTAACAAAGGAAACAAAATTACGTCTCTAATTGACGGCTGGCCGGTAAATAACATTACCAACCTATCTATACCTATACCTAAACCGCCTGCGGGCGGCATACCATGTTCCAATGCCAAAATAAAATCTTCATCAATCGCTTTCTTCTCATCGGAGCCTAACTCTTTAATCTCATCCAAAAAGCGCCTCTTCTGTTCTATGGGGTTATTTAATTCTGAATAAGCATTACCTATTTCTAAACCTGCTACATACAACTCAAATCTTTCCGAGATTAAAGGATTATTTTCTTTGGTTTTAGCCAAAGGGCACAAATTGGTAAAATAATCCGTAACAAAAGTTGGGTTAACAAACATATCCTGCTCTAATATATCTTCAATTATCTTGGCAACCTGCGAGCGGGTAAGCCTGCCTAACCCTTGAGCAAAACCTTTAGCCTGTAGTTTGTTTAACATGACGCCGGCCTCGTCTTCCGGCTCGATACCAAATCTTTCTTTTACTAACTGGGCAAAGGAACGTCTTTGCCAGGGCGAGCTTAACTCTATGGTTTTTCCCTGATAAAGGAAACTTAAATCCCCCAATACTTCTTTAGCTGCATAAATAATCAGATCTTCGGCTAATTGCATCATATCTTCGTAATTTGCATAAGCGCAGTAAACCTCAAGCATGGTAAATTCCGGATTATGCCTTGTGGATACGCCTTCGTTACGGAAACTGCGGTTTATCTCATAGACCTTATCCAGGCCACCCACCAGAAGCTGCTTAAGATACAACTCCGGAGCAATCCTTAAGTATAAATCTGAATCATATTCATTGTGGTGTGTCTTAAAAGGCCGTCCGGCTGCGCCGCCAGGGATAGGATGCATCATCGGTGTCTCTACTTCCAGGAAACCTTTATCGTCGAGAAAATTCCTTATGGCTTTAATAATCCGCGAGCGCGTCAAAAACACCTTCTTTACCTCTTCATTGGCAATTAAATCCAGATAACGCTGGCGGTAGCGCAATTCCACATCTTTCAGGCCGTGCCATTTCTCCGGAAGCGGCCTTAAGGCCTTGGCTAAAACCACGAAGTCCTCTACTTTAACTGTGAGCTCACCCGTATGGGTCTTAAATAGTTCACCTTTTACACTTATGATATCCGCAATATCAACATCTTCCAGGCTATTAAATTTCTCCTCTCCCACGAAGTCCGATTTAATATAAAGTTGTATTTTACCTGTAGAATCCCTCAAATCCATGAAGACTACTTTACCGTGGGAGCGCCTAGATATAATGCGGCCGGAAATACTTATCGACTTCCCTTCCTGGAAATCCTGCAGGGCGTCTACGATAATGATGCGGCCGGTGAAAGGCTGATTATAATATAAATTTGCGCCTTTCGCCGAAAGACGCTCAAATTTTGCCTTTCTCTGCGCAATAATCTCGTTTAATTCCATAGTTTTATAATTATATAGGATAATTTAAGTTATGTCAATTAAAGAAAGGATGGTACATCCCTTTTTCCACCTACGTGGTGGAACGGGTTTGGGGTTTGCTCCCGGTCGAGTAAAATAAGGTTTGACTAAAATAATGGGATATGCTATTTTAATTCCTGCAAGAAAATCACCTTTGGTGATAACGATTTCGAGATTTTCAGTGGTTAGGAAAGGTTTTATACTTTCCTATACCACAAGAAAATCGATTTCAGCGATAACTCTCATCTGCGATTTTCAGATGGTTTGAGAAAGTGTTTTATACTTTCATATACCATAAAAAGGAGAAAAGATGGACTGGAAAAAGATTAAATTTTACTGGAAATTATATTGGATAAGAATAGTTTTAATTACAGCTATCGCTCTATTAGGTATATCGCTGATCATCTTTATTGTAAAGGGTATACGCGCCTGGAATGAAGCGGAATCGTATCTGAGGCAATCGCAACTGGCGATGATACCGCTTCAGCTATATTTACAGATAATTATGGCCCTGATTTTCGGTGTAGTATATACCTTTATGTGGTACTGGCTTATGTTTAAAAAGGGAGCGCAATCTTTTACTCAAAGAACCAAAAAATCTATTTCCGGAGAAGACGTAGGTATTACTTGGAATGACGTCATTGGGATGGATGAAGCTAAACAAGAGGCTTTGGAAATTGTAAACTTGATTACAGACCGGGCACAATTACAGCGTATAGGAGGCAAAATCTTAAAGGGTCTACTTATGTTAGGGCCACCGGGATGTGGAAAGACGTATTTAGCCAAAGCTATCGCTACAGAAACAAAACTGCCCTTTATTTCCATGTCGGGTTCGGAGTTTGTGGAGATGTTTGTCGGTGTGGGTGCCGGAAGAATTCGAAATCTCTTTCAACAGGCGCGCCAGCTGGCAGAGCTAGAAGGCGGCTGTATTATCTTCATTGATGAACTTGATGCTGTTGGAGCCAAACGTGTCGCGGAGAGTGGCTCGGGAGGACAAACTGAATATAACCAAACAGTTAACCAGCTTCTTGTAGAAATGGATGGGCTTAAGGAAAAGGATTTAAATGTTGTTATTATCGGTGCAACTAATGCGTCCGAAACTTTTCTGGATCAAGCACTATTGCGGCCTGGCAGGTTCGATCGTAAAATTTACGTAGATAAACCTAACTTGGAAGACCGGGAAAAATTGTTTGCTTATTACCTGAAAAAAGTTAAATTTGACCCCAATGGCGTAAAGATCGACCGACTGGCACGGATTACCGTTGGTAATAGTCCTGCGGATATTTCTAATATCGTCAGAGAAGCAGCGCTGATTGCTGTCCGCAATAAAAGACCTATGATCACGATGAAGGATATTGATGATGCTCGCGAAAGAATTACTTTGGGGATTAAACGCAGGATTAAAATTACCGAAAAAGAAAAATGGCAAATCGCCTATCATGAAGCAGGCCACGCTATTGTTACTTATTTACTGGTACCGTCAAAGGATGTTTTCAAAATCACCATTACACCGCGCGGCCATACCGCAGGAGCCACCTGGGTACCGGAGCGCGAAGAGATATTTATTGAAGATCAAAAACAGCTTCTCAATGAAATCAAGATCTCCATCGGTTCTTATGCTGCCGAAAAATTAAAACTCGGGTTTACTACCTCAGGCGTAGGTATTGATTTTGCTAATGCGCTCTATACCGCACATAATATGGTTTGGCGCATAGGCATGGGAAAATCCGGCATAATCGGCGACTTTCACGCCCTTGATTACTATAGGCACATGGGAGGTGTTACGCTCATATCTGAAGAAATGAAACTCAGATTAGATAATGATGTCCAAGACATCATGCAAACTTGCTTAAAAGAAGTTATAGACCTACTCAAAAAAGAAGAGCCACTCATCGACCGTCTAGCCAAAGAACTAATTGCGAAAGAAGAGCTTAATTATGATGAAATTGAGGCTATCTTTAAAGAATTTGGCAAGACGCGGCCTTAGTTTATTCCTTGTAGCCTCCCTTATCTATGGCTGCTCTTCCTCCACTACCCCCACC
>JAUYDQ010000013.1 GCA_030691725.1 Candidatus Omnitrophota bacterium | reverse complement strand
GATACCGGGCCTTTACATATTGCAAATGCCACAGGTACAAAAAGAATCATTGCTTTATTTGGGCCAACCTCTACCCAAATAACCGGCCCTTATCCTCTAAAAAACACAGTTATCTTATCCAAAGATGTAGGCTGCAAGATTCCCTGCTATGTGGTCAGTTGTAAAGATAATCGTTGTATGAAAGCAATTACCCCAGAGGACGTGATAAAGGAAATAAAACAAGTTAAGAATGACAAAATAAATTCTAAATTAACGGGTTTATAGTCCCTGCCTGCCGGCAGGCAGGTATGGTCAATGGTCTATGGTTCATCTTAGAAATTAAAACTATAGACTATTGACTATCGACCCTTTACACTTATCATGATTAATAAAATCCTCTTTATAACTTTAAGTAATATTGGTGATTGTATTCTGGCCTTACCGGTTTTGGATGCCTTGAGAGAGAAATTCCCCCGGGCCAAGATTACAGTGTTGGTTGGTCTACGTCCGAAAGAGATATTTCAGGGTAATCCGTATATAAATAAGCTTATTATTTTCGATAAGCATTCCAGATTAAATGAGAAGATAAAATTATTTAATACGCTTAAGAAGGAACATTTTGATATGGTTGTAGATTTGCGTAACAGTTTTCTGGGAGCCTTTCTTCCTGCCAAATATAAAATATCACCTTTCTTAATTGTTCCTAAACAGATAAAGCATATGAAGGACAGGCACCTTTATAAACTCTCTACTCTCTACTCTCTACTCTCTACTGCTGCCAGTATCCAAAGAAGTTCTCTGTATATAAAACCGGAAGACGAGGAATACATTAATGATATACTGGAAGAAAACGGGATAACCGACAAAGATAAAATAGTAGTTATTTCTCCCGGTGCAAGAAGTCATATAAAAAGATGGTCTCAAGATAAGTTTGTAGAATTAATTTCATCTTTGATAAAAGAGTTTGAAGCAAGGGTGATTTTGGTTGGAGATAAGGATGACATTCCTATTGCTAAATACATAGTCCAACATTCCCGGTATCCTATTATAGATTTAAGCGCAAAAACAAACATTGTGCGACTCGCCTGTTTATTAAAAAAATCCAAACTTGTTATTACTAATGACAGCGCCACGCTTCACCTCTCTAGTTACTTAAATACACCTATTGTGGCAATTTTCGGGCCTACTAATGAAATAAAGTATGGCCCTTGGTCAGGAATATATTCTATAGCTAAAAAAGATATTTTTTGCCGGCCTTGCGAAAAGGCACAATGCAGGTTTGGCACATTGAAATGCATGCAGCTTATAAAAACAGAAGATGTGTTAAGGCAAGTTAGAAATCTACTCTCTATTCGCTACCCTCTACTTGCTACTCCTAAAAAATATAATTTCAGGCGCATACTTATCGTGCGTACAGACAGAATCGGAGATGTGCTTTTATCGACCCCAGTAATCAAAGCACTGAGGGATAATTACCCTCATGCCTATATAGCTATGATGGTAAGCCCTTATGGAAAAAATATAGTGGAGGATAATCCTTATTTGGATGAGGTGGTCATCTATGACAAAGACGGTAAGCATAAAAGTTGGCGAAGGTCCATAAAATTTGCCCAAAACTTAAAGAAAAAAAGATTTGATTTGGCGGTCGTTCTTCATCCCACTAATCGTGTGCATCTGGTGACCTTTTTTGCCGGCATACGCCGCAGGATTGGTTACGACCGTAAACTCGGGTTTTTACTTACAGATAGGATAGAACACACCAAACAATTAGGCCAAAAACATGAATTAGAGTATGCCTTGGATTTAGTCAGATGCTTAGGTATTGAGCCAAAAGACAAGACTCTGTTTATGCCTCTAAAGCCGGAATCAGAAGCGTGGGTAGAAAAGTTGTTTAAGCAGGAAGGAATAGAAAAGACCGACAGATTGTTGACTATTCATCCGGGTGCAAGTTGTCCTTCCAAAATTTGGCCGAATGAAAGGTTCGCTGACGTAGCCAGTAGATTAATCGAAAAATATGGATTCAGGGTTTTGGTGATTGCCGGCCCAAAGGACCTTGCATTGGCCCAGAGCGTAATTAAACATATGCATCATCCCGTAATTAATCTAGCAGGAAGAATCTCAGTTAGCCAATTAGCCAGCGTCCTGAAGAGGTGCAATTTGTTTATCTCTAACGATTCCGGCCCGGTGCACATTGCCGCTAGCGTAGGGACTCCGGTAATTTCTATCTTCGGGAGGAATCAAAAGGGCTTGGGCCCTGTGCGTTGGGGGCCCACTGGTAAAAAAGATAAGATTCTGCATAAAGAAGTCGGTTGTATAGAATGCCTGGCACACAACTGCACCAAAGAATTCGCGTGTCTTAAGGCAATAACCGTAGATGATGTAGTCGAGATAGTGGATTCACTCAACTTATTTTAGGATTGTATTATTCATAGATATATATCCTTAAGCGGGTGGCTGGGATTGAGTTAGGACGAACCAAGACAGAATCCGTAAAATAAGTTGATTTAATTGAAATTTATGCTAAAATTATAAGTTCGTATGCTAAATATAAATAAAATAAAGACATATTCCCTAAAGAATAGGCCCAGCAAAGTAGAATTCGCATATTTTGCAAAGGCACCTATGCGCAAAAAAAGTTTTTTGGGTTTCTATGATTCTTTGCCTAATATATTAAAAGCAAAGGAGATACGCGCTGTTGTTAATGCCATAGTAGGAGCTTACAAGAAAAAGAAAGCAGTTA
>JAUYDQ010000110.1 GCA_030691725.1 Candidatus Omnitrophota bacterium | reverse complement strand
GAGGGGCATCCGGATAAGGTATGCGACCAGATATCCGATGCTGTACTTGATGATGTGCTCAGGCAGGATCTGTATGGCCGGGTTGCCTGCGAAACATATGTGACCATGGGACTTTTGATTGTGGGCGGCGAGATTACTACCACCGGCTTCGTCGATGTGCATAATCTTACCCGTAATGTTTTGAAAGAAATAGGCTATACGCACCCCAAATACGGATTTGATTATCATACCTGCGCAGTTATTAATACAATCCATAATCAGTCAGAGAATATTGCTCAAGGTGTCAATGCCGGAGGCGCAGGAGACCAGGGGTTTATGGTGGGTTTCGCTTGTAAAGAAACCCCGGAACTTATGCCTCTGCCCATAATGCTATCGCATAAATTAGTCAAGAAGATGGCAGATGTAAGGAGGGAAGGGGTATTAAAATATTTAGGGCCTGACTGCAAATCGCAGGTAACCGTAGAATATCACGATGGCCATCCTAGACGAGTAGATTCGGTAGTCTTGGCTTGTCAGCATACCGAAGAGGTATTGGATTCTACAAAAAAAAGAATTACCAAGAAAGCACGTCAGGAGATGATTGATGTTATTGCCAAACCAATATTAAAAGAATATATTGATAAGGATACAAAATATTATGTCAATGAGACAGGTATATTTGTTATCGGCGGACCGCAGTCTGACACGGGTATGACCGGAAGAAAAATCGTCGTGGATACCTACGGCGGAGTAGTTGCTACCGGAGGAGGGGCTTTTTCTGGTAAAGACCCCACTAAGGTTGACCGCTCGGCAGCTTATATGGCAAGATACGTTGCCAAAAATATTGTGGCAGCAGGCCTTGCAGATAAATGTTTGATACATCTGGCCTATGTTATTGGCCGGGCAGAACCTTTGGCAATAATGGTAGATACTTACGGAACAGGCAAACTCTCTGAAAGCGCATTTATAAAATTAATCAGGGAGAATTTTGAGCTGACACCTCAGGGAATGATTAAAGAGTTAGATCTCTTAAGGCCGATATATAGAAAAACTGCCTGCTACGGACATTTTGGCAGGACAGAACCTGAGTTTAGCTGGGAGATTACGGATAAGGTAGCAACTTTGAAGAAACAAGCAGCGAGATTATAAATTCAGTAACTAGTAACTTGTAATTTCAAAAAAGAATAGAAAAAATAGAAAGACACATAAATTCACTTTAAAAATCTATAAAAGATTACTAGTTACGAGTTACTAGCGTACTAGTTACTTTATGAAATAAGGAGATTAAATGAATTACGATATCAAGAATATCAACTTAGCAAAAAAGGGTGCTTTGAGGATTGAATGGGCGCGGCAGGATATGCCGGTATTACGTTTGATTGAGGAGCGTTTTACAAAAGAAAAACCTTTAAAGGGGATGCGTCTTGCCGCCTGTTTACATGTTACTACCGAAACGGCAAACTTAGTTAGTGCTCTTAAGGCAGGAGGCGCAGAAGTTTATCTTTGTGCTTCTAACCCGCTCTCTACCCAGGACGATGTTGCCGCGGCGCTGGTGAAAGATTTAAAGATTCCCGTGTTTGCGATTAAGGGAGAAGATAATAAGACCTATTATAAACATATAAAAGCCGTGCTGGAAGCTAAGCCCGATATCACCATGGATGATGGCGCGGATTTAGTCTCAGTTATACATAAGGAAAATAAATTTCTTCCATTGGGCGGTACGGAAGAGACAACTACCGGAGTAATGAGATTGCGTGCAATGCAAAAAGAAGGCGTGCTTAAATATCCGATTATTGCGGTTAACGATGCGCAAACCAAGCATTTGTTTGATAATCGGTATGGTACCGGCCAGTCTACGCTCGACGGAGTAATCCGTGCCACGAACCGGTTAATCGCTGGTTTAAATGTGGTAATCTGCGGATATGGTTGGTGTCTTGCTAAAGATACAAAAATATTTACTTACCACGGCATTAAGGACATAAAAGATATAGAGATTGGAGATACAGTAGTAGGTTTTAATGGCTATGGTAAGGTAGTAAATAAATTTAATAGAGGAATAAAAGAGCTCTATAAGGTGAAAACAAAAGATGGCTTTAGTATTAGAGCAACTAAAGAGCATGAAGTTTTAGTCTTTACGGAAGACGGTTTTGTATATAAGAAAGTAGAGAATTTATTACCGGGAGAAAATATTGTTGTATGTAAAAATAAAAATGGGTGGGGGAAAAATGATTATAGTGATTTAATTAAGAAATACGGTTTTAATTTTAAATCCGAAGAATTGTTTTACATTTTTGGTTGTTTAATTGGTGACGGGACGGTAACAAAAAAGCGATCAGTATCTCTTGCCTGTGGCCATAAAGATAAAGAACATTTTAAGAATGCTTTAAGTAAATTGAAGTTTCATATAGGGGATTGCAAGAGTAACTTATATTTAGATATATATTCTACAAACTTTAGAAAGTTATTACTTGAATTAGGTTTAGATTATCTGAAATCTTTTCAAAAAGTTATACCGGAATCAATTTTTTCCGCTAAAGAAAAATTAGTTTCTAATTTCCTAAGAGGCCTTTTTGATACAGATGGATGGGTGAGAAAGAAAAAAGGTAAGAGAATCGCTGTTGTTGGATTATCTTCATCCAGTAAGAAGTTGATAGAACAGATGCAGATTCTGTTAATGAATTACGGTATAAATTCTCACATAATAGAAAGGAAGAGTCGAGTTGCAAATATAGATGGCTGTTCTTACGTTACAAAATCTGGCTATGAATTGGTCATAAAAGGATTAGAATCAAGAAAGATATTCAAGAAGAAAATAGGTTTTTCATTGGAAAGAAAGCAGAGTGAGTTAAGCGGCGTTGAAAATATAAGAGGGATTGATAAATATGACAGCATTCCTTACTTCAAAGAAATTATAAGAAAGATAAACAAAAGGCACAAAATTGTGGTTAGCAGAGAAGATGCAAAAGTGATTAATATAAATGGCAGGAAAAGAATCTCCAAGGAAGTAGCAAAAAGGATTTTAGATTATAAATATTCAAATTTAAATGATACATCGGTAGATGCGTTACGAACAATTATTAATAATGATTATAAATTGATTCCATTAGAGATAGTAAGAAAATTAAAAGAAAGAGATGAGGTCTATGACATAGAAGTAAATAAGGTTAATAGTTTTGTAGCAAATGGTATATTAGTGCATAATTGTGGCAAGGGCGTAGCAATGCGCGCCTGTGGCTTAGGCGCTAAAGTAATTGTAGTTGAAATTGATCCTTTACGTGGCCTTGAAGCAAATATGGACGGATATCAAGTGATGCCAATTAGTGATGCGGCAGGAATCGGCGATAT
>JAUYDQ010000067.1 GCA_030691725.1 Candidatus Omnitrophota bacterium | reverse complement strand
ATGTGCCCTTATCCAGTCTATCCTCTCTTGTGCATATTTTGCTTCTTGAACATTCATAGAGTTAATTCTTTTATAGATATTGGTCGCTTCTTTAAAGTTTTCTTTATCTTCATAAATTGCCGCTACTCTCAAAAGCGCCTTTACCGCTAAATCATTATTTTCCGAATAAAGGTAAGTAACCTTCAGGTATTCTTCAATTGCTTCGGGATAGCTACCTTCTGACTGTAAAGCTTCGGCTATCTTAAATTGAATATCTACCATTTCTCTTGCCGGTACTATATTTAAACTTTTACGATAGAAATTTATTGCCTCGCCATAATTACTTATTTTGCGATAAAGGTCCGCAATCTTAGGATAAATTAGGCTTGCCAAATTAGGATACTCACTGACTACGTCTTTATAAATCCCTAGTGACAAATCAATTTTGTCCTGTTTAGTATATATATCTGCTATTGCAATACTTGCCGTGCCAGCAAGATCAGACTTACCTAATTCAATTACCTTTTTGAAATTATCTATAGCTTCCTCATTTTTATTTTCTTCTGCATAAGTTGAACCTAAGGCATAATAAGCATCGGGGATTAAATTATTTTTGGGAAAATCTTGTATAAGCGAAGAGAAGTACCTTCGCGCCAAACTTAACTCGTTGTGCCTGTAATAGTATTCAGCCAGCCACCACATAACTTCAGGAGTAAGTTTAGAATCCGGATATTTAGAACGCAATATTTTGAATCTCTCCATTGCCTCTTTTTCATTACCCATCTGATAGTAACAATCGGCTATCTCGTATTCAGCCTTCTGGATGAGCTCTGTATTTTGATTATACATCCTTATAATATTCTTAAAAACCTCTAAGGCTTTCGCAAAATCACCTAAATTATATAGGCTCGTTCCTAAAAGATACAAGCTTTCAGGCTTTAAGTTGCTATCTTTAAATTCATCCTGAAACTTTTCAAAGATTTCTTTACTGGATTTATAGTCTTGTCTCTGAAAATAGGCTAGCCCCAAAGCGTAAGTTGCATCGTCTAATAGCTTTGAGTCGGGAAAATGATTTTTCAGACTCTGAAATGCCATAATGGCACCGTCGTAATTAGAGGTTTTCAGTAATGTAATGCCTAGTTGATACTGGATATAATCGCTATATAAACTATCAGGATAATTTTTCAATATGCTATCATATGTTTCAATGGCCTTATTATAATCACCCAAGTCTTGATAGGCATCTCCTATTTGACAAAGCGCAGCAACCTTAACTATTTTATCTTCTGTGTGTTTAGCAATCTTTTGAAACTCATCTATTGCCTTTTTAAATTCACCCTCTTTTAAAAAAGCCCAGGCCAGGCCGTAATGTAACTTATCGACGTTTTCTTGTGAAGCAGATTCCGAAGTCTTATTCAACGCTTCTTCATATACACTTATTGCTTTCTTATATTCAGCGGTATTATAATATGCGTCTGCCTTACCCAGGTAAGCCTGTATTAGAATAACCTGATCCAAGGTTGTATTTGCTAATTCACCGTAAAGGTTTCCTGCCTCAGTAAAGCTCTTTGTTTCTAAACTCAATGTTGCCTTACCTAATAATAGAATATCCCGGTTCTTTTTGTCCAGATTATCGGTTTTTATCTCGGAAAATGTATCCCCGGATTCCTTATACCGCTTTAATTTAAGATAAGCCCAGCCGATACCTAATTTGGATAATCCCTGTATCCTCTCATCGCCTGAACTTGTGATAACTTTGGAATATTCATCGATTGCCTCTTGGAAATTGGTCAAATAATAATCTGCCTCAGCCATATAGAAATATAAATAAGGCACATGCGCAGTATCCTTAGAATATAATTTAAGGTAAGACTTAAGACTGTCTTTTAACCCGGAGTAATCCTTTAAGTTGTAAAGGCACTCGATTATCTTAAATGACGAGTCTTGGGCCTGGGGTTCTTTGGGAAACTTCTCTTCTACAATTTTAAAATATTTGATGGCTTCGTCAAACTTAGCCTCCTGGAATAAACACCAGCCCAATGAGTAATAGGCATAAAGGCAATAGGAAGATTTAGGGAATCCCTCGATAATCGCCTTATAATACTGGCTTGCCTTGGTAAAATTATTACCCTTAAAATGCACTTCCGCCACCCAATAAAGGATGGCGTCTTTAATATTCTGTGCGGCGCCTTGGCCTTGAAGTTCTTCAAACTTTGCTAAAGCATCCAGAAATCTATTTTGACGAAAATAACACTCACCCGTTAATAGATTTACCTCTGGTATTTTTGATGAACTCGGGTAGTTCTTCAAGAAACGTCCAAATAAGCCTAATGCTACATCATAGAAACCATCCTCGAACGCCTTTTTGGCTACAAAAAGCGTCTCTTCCTCCTTAGATGGCTCCTGGGCAAGTAGTTCGTAGTTCGTAGTTCGTAGTTCGTAGTTCGTAATAAATATTAATAATAAAATGATTTTTAGAAATTTTAATTTAAAATTGGTCATCTTGTCACAACTATACCACTTCTTTATCCACTCTTCAATACCTTTCTTAAAGATTGTGCTGTATACGATCCTTTATTGCTGAGTAACTCTTCGGGGCTGCCGAAGCCTACAATTTTTCCGCCGTTTTCTCCGCCTTGGGGCCCTAGATCAATAATATAATCAGCACATTTTATTACTTCTAAGTTATGTTCAATTACGCAAACGGTGTTACCCTTATCCACTAATCTCTGAAGAACTGAAAGGAGCTTACCTACATCCGCAAAATGCAAACCCGTCGTAGGCTCATCCAAAAGATAAAGGGTTTTGCCGGTTGAGCGTTTACTTAACTCTGATGAAAGCTTTACGCGTTGTGCCTCACCGCCTGATAATGTAGTTGCAGATTGACCGAGCTCAATATAACCTAACCCTACATCATAAAGGTAAGTGAGAATGTTTTTTATCTTGGGTATATTGGCAAATAAATCCACCGCCTCCTCCACAGTCATATCCAGGACATCGGCAATGGATTTTCCTTTATATTTTATTTCTAAGGTTGCTTCATTAAAACGCCTAGCCTTGCATACGTCGCATTTTACATAGACATCGGGAAGGAAATGCATCTCAATCTTTTTTATACCATCGCCTGAGCATGCCTCACAGCGGCCGCCCTTGACATTAAAAGAGAATCTGCCTGGTTTATAACCCCGAATACGCGCTTGGGGGAGTTTATTGAATATGTCCCTGATGTGGCTAAATACACCGGTATAAGTAGCAGGATTTGAGCGCGGCGTCCTCCCTATAGGAGACTGGTCTACCACAATAACCTTATCTATATGTTCTATGCCGGTAATCTTTTGATGGAGCCCGGGTTTTTCCCGGGATTTATATAATTTCTGAGCGAGACTTCGATATAGTATTTCATCAATCAGGGTAGATTTACCCGAACCAGATACGCCTGTGATACAGATAAGGAGGCCTAAAGGAAACTTTACATTTATATTCTTTAAATTATGCTCTCTGGCTCCTTTTATTTCTAAGAATTTCCTGCCCCCCCAGGCTCTTCTTTTTATAGGTATCTCTATCTTTAATTCTTTTCTCAGATATTTTGCAGTAAGAGAATCGGGATTCTTTAATAAGTCTTCTTTTGTACCCGAAAAAACCACTTCTCCGCCGTGCCTGCCCGCGCCCGGACCTAAATCGACGATATAATCAGCTGCGAAGATTGTAGACTCATCATGCTCTACAACAATTAAGGTGTTGCCTAGGTCTCTTAAGGCCTTTAGCGTAGAAATTAACTTAGCATTATCCCTCTGATGCAAACCAATACTGGGTTCGTCTAATATATATAACACCCCTACTAACCCTGAGCCAACTTGCGTGGCTAACCTAATACGTTGCGCTTCTCCGCCTGAAAGGGTTGAACTCTTTCTGTCCAAAGCCAGATACTCTAAACCAACATCAATACAGAATTGTAGTTTCTGAATTATCCCTTTTAACGCCTGTTGAGCAATTATTCTTTGTCTTTCTGTTAATTCTAATTTTATAAAAAAATTGTGGGCTTCTCTTATAGTCATCTGTGTTACGTCCCAGATGTTTCCATTGTTAATCTTCACGGCTAAGCTTTCTTTCTTAAGTCTTGCTCCGAGACAGGCCGGACAGGGAAGGCTGGACATAAATCTGGAGATTTCTTCTTTTAAATAGTCGCTTTCCGTCTGATGAAACAATCTTTCGAGATGCGGAATAACGCCTTCAAAACGCTTGCCCCAGATATATTCATCAGTTCCGTAGAGTATGGCCTTCTGCACCTCCTTGGTTAATTTATTGAATGGTGTATCTAAATCGAACTGCATCTTAGAAGACAGTTCACGGATGAGCGCGCGATAATAAATGATATATCCTCTTCCGCCTCTTTTCCAAGGTTCAATTGCTCCGTCATTTATAGATTTGCTTTTATCGGGAATAACTAAATCTGGATCAAATTCAAGTTTTGTACCCAGGCCATTGCAATCAGTGCATGCTCCATAAGGAGAATTAAAAGAGAACATCCGCGGTTCAATTTCAGAATAACTAATACCGCATCTTGTACAGGCGTATTGCTCACTGAATATCTGGTCTGTTTCCGCCGAAGGCGGACCCGCCTTTGGCGGGGACTGTGGCCTGTTTACTATAACTATTCCTTTGCCTACTTTAAGCGCTGTCTCTATAGAATCTGTAAGCCTATTTTTTACGTCCGGTTTTATCTTGATCCTATCTACCAGGACTTCAATATTGTGAATAGTGTATTTCTTAAGTTTTATTTTTACAGGTAATTCGTAAATCGCACCGTCAACGCGCACGCGTATAAATCCTGCTTTTTGAATCTGACTAAATATATCTTTATATTCTCCTTTTCTTCCCCGCACGAGCGGTGCTAATATCTGGATATCTGTATTGAGCGGTAAAGTCATGACTCTTTGGACAATCTCCTGCGCACTCTGTTTCTCTATAGGCTCTCCACATTGATAACATAATACTTTTCCGATACGCGCAAAAAGGATCCTTAGATAGTCGTAAATCTCAGTTTGTGTCCCTACTGTTGAGCGGGGATTTCCTCCGGCTGTTCTTTGTTCAATAGCTATAGCCGGAGATAAGCCTTCAATATATTCTACATCTGGTTTCTGTAACTGCTCTAAAAAATGGCGGGCATAGCTGGATAGGCTTTCTACATAGCGCCTTTGACCTTCGGCATAGATAGTATCAAAGGCAAGGCTGGATTTACCCGAGCCAGAAAGTCCGGTAATAACAATAAGTTTATTGCGAGGCAGCTTTAGACTTATATTTTTTAAGTTATGTTCTTTAGCGCCTCTTATAATAATTATATTCTCCATAGCGTAAAAATTATACCAAAAAAACCCCGCCCTTTCTACTGCGAAGGGTCACTTCAAAGTAAGAAAGGGCGGGACTTTTTTAGATACTTATCTTTTTTTCTTTTTCGTGCCGCCTCTTTTCATCTTGGCACAAGAGACATCGCCTTTTTTGTCAACGAAATAGAGGTATCCCTTTTTTTTCTTGATACCGCATTTCGCTACCTTCTTGGGGCTACCTCCCTTTTTCTTACCTCTGGCCATCTTGGCGCAAGAGACATCGCCTTTTTTGTCAATATAGTAAAGATAGCCTTTCTGCCTCTTGATTCCTAGTTTTACTAATTTCTCTGCCATATATTATTCACCTCCCTCCTTTTTTTATTTTTAATTAAGTGCCGATTTTAATCGGCTCTAAAACCTGTTTCAAAGTTGCTATTGCTGACAGAACCGCAAGATAGCTTGTTTTAGGATTATCAGGATGAACTACATTTTCGCAACGAATAATTATTTTACCGGCATCCGACTCTATCTCTATCTCATGAATATTTCTGGTTATAGTTGGCGATGCTACAATACGCACTATAGTAGCTTCTGGACCAATGCCAGCCATACTCAGGGTTGCTGCAACATTGATGTTTTGCGGAAAGGCCTTTGTTGCCTGCGAGGCATTGCCTTCAAAAAGAACTGTATCTTTATCTATATTATCCAGCCGTATTTTCTTCTTTAATAAATAAGGGGCTCCTAAAAATGCCTTGGGAGGTTTCTTCGTAGTTAAAATAACTTTATTTATCTTACCGCAGGTAGCGGCCTTCAGTCCGTCTATGCCGCATATAGCTCCCGAAGGTATAAAAATACGGGCCTTTTTTTCTTCTGTTAATGCTTTTAATTCTTTATAATGCTCTATTATACCACCGACACTCATAATCATAATATCCCGAGAATTAGAAATTGCTTTTTTAGCAATATCAAAAGCAGTATCGGCTTTTGTGGCTTCAATAACTAAATCAACCTTATTTATTAAATCCTCTAAATTTAAAGCTGCTAACTTTCTGTTAAACTTAATAGGTCGGGAGACCATGGTTTGGCTTCCGATAGCCAAAGCCATAGATAGATTGTAAGCCTTCTCTATATCAATATCATATAGGCTGGCGAGCTCGGCCTTTTCAGAGAAATCAGATACAATTGCCTTTGCTAAAGAAGAACCTATTGCACCGCAACCTACAATTCCGATTTTTAATAACTTAGCCATATATCTTCGTAACTCGTAAGCTCGTAACTAGTAACTCGTAATCTAATAACAAAAGAAATTGAAGATTTCCTAAATTTTTATAAAAATTACTAGTTACAAGTTACTAATTTACTAGTTACTAAGTTATTATATTATCGATAAGTCTGGTCTTGCCTATCCAGACACTAAGAGCGACTAATACTTTATCCCTTATCTTATCTACAGGCTTCAAATCTTTTAGGTCAACAATCAAAATATATTGTATCTGGGCCCTTTTCTTCTTATTTATCAACTGCCGCATTTTTCTTATAATATCCGAAGCGTTAATATTCCCCTCCCGGATTAAATTTTTAGCTAGAATCAGTGCCTGATATAAAACTGTGGCATCTTGTCTTTCCTCTTTATTTAAATAGGCATTGCGCGAACTCATTGCTAATCCGTCTTTTTCACGGATAGTTGGCATAACCTTTATTTGAACAGGGATATTTAAATCTCCGACCGTCTTTTTTACAATTATTGCCTGCTGAGCATCCTTTTGTCCAAAATAGGCGATATCGGGGTTAACAATATTAAAAAGCTTAGTGGCCACTGTAGCTACACCTTTAAAATGCCCGGGCCGAAACTTTCCGCATAAACAATCACTTAAATCGGAAACATTAACATATGTTTTATAACTACCAGGGTACATCTGTTGTGCCTCAGGACAAAATATAACATCCGCACCTGCTTTTTCGCATAATTGGGCATCAAGTTTTAGATTCCTGGGGTAGCGTCTATAATCTTCCAGGCCAGAGGACCGTGGTTTGGCCTCCTTTAGCCAAAGCCACTTTGGGCCAAATTGAATGGGATTAACGAATATGCTTACCACAACGATATCGTTCTCTTTATGAACCTGGCGAATAAGCGTTAGGTGCCCTTCGTGCAATGCGCCCATTGTCGGCACAAAACCAATGGTTTTGCCTTTAATATGCATCATCTGCGAAAAATTGGACATTTCTTTTATACTACGAATAATTTTCATCCTTCGACTCCCTTCGGTCGCTCAAGGATAGACCCTCAAACGAAAGTCGAATGGGCCATATAATTTCTCTTAATGGTTTTAAAACAAATTCCCGCTCAAACATCCGAGGATGAGGAATCACCAGATTCTTTCGTTTTATAATCTTATTTGCGTAGAGTAAAATATCTAAATCTATTTGGCGAGGGCCCCAACGAACGGATTTTCTACGGCCTAAATCTTTCTCTATTTTTTTATATTATTAAGGAGTAACTGGGGGGAGAGTGAAGTCTTAATTTTTATGGCAGCATTCAAAAACTTATCTTGTGGCGGGCCGCCTACCGGTTCGGTTTCATAAATCCGCGAGGTCTTCTCTATTTTTATACCTTTGGTTTTAGCTAAATAATCCAATGCCTTTTTAATATTATTTCTTCTGTTTCCTAAATTTGAGCCCACTGCCAGATAACAAACTGCCATTAGAGGATTCTTTTTAAGCGTTCAATGGCCTCTTGAATTCTCTCTCCAGAAACAGTCAAGGCCATGCGAATATAACCTTCTCCGTATTTACCGAAACCCACGCCAGGAGTAACTACAATATTTGCTTTCTCTAATAATAATGCAGAAAATTTTATAGAATTGGCGGTTCGACTATGCTCACCACGACACTCAAGCGAAACCGAAGTGTTGGTTTTTTTGGGAACTTTTATCCAGACATAAAAAGTAGCTTTGGGCGGATTTGTATGCCAACCCAAAGAATTTAAGCCTCTAATTAAGGTATTGCGCCGCTCTTGATAAAGCCGGCACATATCTTTAATGTACTGGCTGGATCCTTCCAAAGCAGCAATACCTGCTAATTGGATTGCCGAGAATATCCCGGAGTCAATGTTCGATTTAACTTTTGCTAAGGCTGATATTAATTTAGTATTGCCGCAAGCCCAGCCTATCCGCCAACCTGTCATATTATAAGTTTTAGATAAAGAATGGAATTCTATACCTACATCTTTGCCCCCTTCAACTTCTAAGAAACTAGATGGCCTGTAACCGTCATAAGCAATCTCAGAATAAGCTAAATCCGAAATAACAATAATTTTATTTTTAGTAGCAAACTTAACGACGTCTTTATAAAAATCTCTTTCTGCGATTGCTCCAGTCGGATTATTAGGATAATTAATATACATTAACTTTGCTTTCCGGATTATATTCAGGGGAATCTTTTTTAAGTCAGGCAAAAACGCATTTTCTTCTTTAAGCGGCATAAGATACGGTTTTCCGCCAGCAAGGATTGTTCCGCCTTTATAGGGTGGATAACAAGGATCAGGCAGTAAAGAGTACTCGTCCTCATCTAAAAATGCCAAAGGAAAATGAGCAATACCTTCTTTGGAGCCAATTAAAGGCAAGATTTCAGTTTCAGGGTCAAGCTTTACATTGAACCGCTGCTCATACCACTCGGCAATAGCCTTACGTAACCCTAACAGTCCCTGGTCTAAAGCATAACGATGGGTTGAAGGATCACGCGCTGCCTGATATAGTTTCTCAATAATATGAGCAGGCGTAGGTTGATCCGGGTCACCTACTCCTAAATCAATAATGTCCCTGCCCTCCTGCCTAGCTTTCCCCTTTGCTTTATCTATTTCCAAGAAAAGATACGGCGGAAGCAATTTTATTTTTTTAGAAAGTTTAAACATTTTATTATTAATCAGTTTTTAATACATCCTGCATTGAATATAGTCCCGCGGGCTTACCCATAACCCACTTAGCTGCTTTTAATGCTCCCAAAGCGAATAAATCGCGCGAATGCGCCTGATGCTTTATCTCAATGCGTTCAGAATTGCCACAAAAGATAATGGTATGGTCGCCTACAATATCGCCTAATCTTATAGCATGGATAGGAATTTCCTTTCCTGTTATGTCCGCTAAAACCTGGCCGAATTTCTTAGCTGTGCCTGAAGGAGCATCTTTTTTAGTTTTATGATGCGCCTCCACAATTTCTATACTATAATCCGAGCCTAATCTCTTGGCAATTTCCGGCAATATGGCAAATAAAACATTCACACCTATAGACATATTTGGAGAGAATACTACAGGAACAACTCGGGAGACCTCTTCTACTTTTTTCAATTGCGCATCATTAAGTCCGGTTGTGCCTAAAACCAGGGCTTTCCTATATCTTGCTACATAATCTAAATTAGTTTCAGTTGCTTCGGGCGTAGTAAAATCAACAAATACATCTATAAGAAATAACCCGTCAGCAGTAGAAGATATCTTTAATTTGCCCAATTCTTTCCCGATTTGAGGAGTACCTTTCTTCTCTAAAGCTAAGGTAATCTCAAAATCTTTATCATAACAGGCTAATTCAAATATGCGCCTGCCCATCTTTCCGCAGACACCCGCAATTCCCAGTTTAATCATTTTTTAACTCTCCCTTATTTTAAGAGACCGTAATCTTTCAATGCTTTCTTAAGCTTCTCTAAATTCTCAGGCAACATCGCACACATCGGAAGTCTTAAATCCGGCTCGCACATACCCAACAGCCCCATTGCGGTCTTAACCGGTATGGGATTAGTTTCAATAAATATGGCCTTAATCAAAGGTAATAACCTGTAATGAATTTCCTGGGCTTTTTTAAGATTCCCTTTTTCAAATTCAGCCACAAGATTAGCAACATCCCTAGGCACAATATTAGCTACTACTGATATTATGCCTGTTCCGCCAATACTCAATACGGGTAAAGTCAGGCTATCGTCTCCGGAAATTAAGTCAAAATTTCCTCCTGACAATTGCTTAATGCGTGACATCTGATCCAAATTCCCCGAAGCTTCTTTGACTCCTACTATGTTTTTACAATCATGCGCTAATTTAGCTATGGTTTCAGGCTCAATATTCACGCCTGTTCGAGAGGCAATATTGTAAAGAATAATCGGAATATTGACGGATTCAGCAACTGCTTTAAAATGCTCATAAAGGCCTTTTTGCGTGGGACGATTATAATACGGAGAAACCTGTAAGGACGCATCTGCTCCGGCTTTGGCGGCATGCCTAGTTAACATTATAGCCTCTTGCGTAGAATTCGAACCTGTGCCGGCAATAACGGGTATTCTTTTTTTTACCTGCTCAATAGTAATTTCAATTACCCTATCGTGCTCATCGAATGATAAAGTTGCAGATTCACCTGTCGTGCCGCAAGGCACAATTCCAGAAGTACCATTTTTAACATGGAATTCTATTAAATCCCTTAATTTCTTCTCGTCAACTACGAGGTCTTTTCCGCCGGATGCGGAAAACGGCGTAACTATGGCTACAATTGAGCCTCTAAACATTCTGCCTCCTTTACCGGCCTGCCTCACCGTCTCGGCAGGCGTGCTAAACGGTGCTCCTTATTCGTCGCACCAGCACCCTTTGTAAACTATTTTTGCTTTGCCTTCTAACCAGACATTCTCAAATTTATTATTTATTCTATCAAAATATACTCTTAATATCTCCTGGCTTTTTGTTTTCACGTTGATTTTAGTAGCGAGTAGCGAGTAGCGAGTAGCGAGTATTAAAGCTGAAGCCACCGCCCCTGTCCCGCAAGCCAAAGTCTCATCCTCAACTCCTCTCTCGTATGTGCGTATTCCGATTAAATCTTGCCTTAAGACTTCTACAAAGTCCACATTAGTACCGCGGGGCGCAAATCTTTTATGATTCCGTATTTCTCTGCCTATGTCGCTCACATGAATCTCATCAAGTCCCTCTACAAATATTACTGCATGCGGAACTCCGGTATCAATAAAATTTACCTTGAGATTACAATTATTCACTTTGATAGGAATATCTAATTTCATATTCACCGGATTAGTTAATTTTATTTTTACATTATCTCCTTTTAGCTCAGATTCAATAATTCCTGCTTTTGTTTCTATTGCAGTATTTCTTCGGCCTACGTATAAAAC
>JAUYDQ010000026.1 GCA_030691725.1 Candidatus Omnitrophota bacterium | reverse complement strand
TCAAGCCCAATAATATAGCCTTTCTCCCTGTCCGTTTCATTATAAAAAGAGGGAGATCTTTTCTCAAATTCATCAATTATTTTTCTGCAGAGGCTATCTACAACATCGGGCGCGGTGACGATTACAAAATCATCTCCGCCGATATGCCCAATGAAATCATTTGGATTTCCTAACTCATGCGTTGACTGGATTAATATACGGGCGGTTTCGCGGATTACTTCATCACCGTGTTCAAATCCATATTTATCATTATAAGATTTAAATTTGTCGATGTCTATATAACAGACAGCAAATAGAGTATTACTTTCGAGACAAGACGAAAGTTCATTTAGAATAGAAACATTTCCTGGCAGCCGCGTTAAGGGATTTGCTTCCAGGTCTCTTGCTGTGCGCCTTAAAATCATACGGATACGCGCCAACAACTCTTTAGGCTCAAAAGGCTTTACTATGTAATCGTCTGCACCCGCATCGATACCGCCAACCTTATCACTCACCTCGCCTTTACCTGTTACCATGATTATGGGCAGGTGCCGTAAGAGTATATCTTTTTTCACTTCCATACATACCTGCCGGCCGTTCATCTTAGGGATTGCATAATCAAGCAACACCAAATCCAGGGGTTTGGATTTGATAATCCGGATTGCCTCTTCACCGTCCATCGCCTTGAAGATTTCATAATTTTCTTCTGAAAGGGTAATCTCTAAAACATCCAATATATCCGGATCGTCGTCAACAATCAATATCCGCGGCTTTACCACAAAGCCTCCTTACTCAACCGGCAAAGTAAAGCTAAATGTGCTTCCCTTGCCCTGTTTGCTTTCTGCCCAGATTTTTCCTTTATGTGCTTCGATGATATGCTTTACTAAAGATAACCCTAACCCTGTGCCTTTTACCTGCTGATTTATTGGGTTGTCAACACGATAAAACTCCTCAAATATCATGGAAAGTGAATCCGGCGGTATCCCTATGCCTGTATCTGATATGTCTACCTGAATAACGTTGTCCTGGCTATGGGCCTTTATAGTTATTTTGCCGTTTTCGGGAGTAAATTTTACTGCATTGCCTAAGAGATTAATAAATACGCGTTCCAGCTGGACGCGGTCTGCCAAGACAGGAGGGATATCCTTTTGGATGCTTGCAATTAATTCGATATTTTTGTTTTTGCATTGTATCGAGATAAGGTCAGCGACATTGGAGATTATGGTTTTTAGATCCTGCTCTTCCATTTTCATTATTGCCCTGCCAGATTCGATGCGGGCTATATCAAGGAGGTCATTTACCATATGCACCAGTTCGTCGCTGTGCCGATTAATTTTTTCGAGGCGTTCTTTCGCCGCCGGCGGTAAATGGCCTAGTTTTTCCTCTATAAGTATAGCTGCATAACCTTTTATGGAAGTAAGCGGCGTCCTTAGTTCATGTGAGACGCTGGAGATGAAATCGGTTTTACGCTTGTTTATTTTCTTTACTTCATCTAAGGCAAAAGTTAATTCGCGCGTTCTCTCTTCGACTTTCTTCTCCAATTCCTGCTGTGCGTGCCAGGTTTTTTCAAATAGACGGGCATTTTCTAAGGCCTGGCCTATTTGATTACTTAATATAGTAATCAACTCTTCATCGCCTTCGGTTATGGCCACATCCATATTTTCCGTACCCACAAAGAAGAATCCTTTACTCCCTTCTTTAGGCAAAATAGGAGAAACAACAAAAGAATTCACCTTGAAGATATGATTTATTTTTTCTCTCCATGCAGTATTATGTGGTGCTGAGATTGATGAAAAGGTTTTTCCGGTTTTTATTAAATCCAGATATATATCTTTATCTGAATTCACTTGGGGTTTTATGGTTTCAATCTCATCGTGGAGGTATCCAATATTTAGCTGGGGGATGAATTTATTTTCTTTATCATCCCACAATAAGACCCAGGCCTTTTCGAAACCCAGATCCTCAAAGGAAGTCGATTCTATTACCTTAAAGATTTGGCTTTCCTCCAAGGTAGTGCTGATTATCCGCGATAGTCTCTGCAGGGCATAAAGGCCCGTTATCTTTTTATCCAGTTCTTCCTGGGCTTTGTTTAACTCTATATCAGTGCGCACAATAAGCTTCGCCTGTTCATCCATTTCTTCCAGGGATTTCCTTAATTTATCAACCATGGTTTGCAACTTCTTTATTTTATCTATTTTAAGTATCAGGACGATCGTGAGTAAGACGATGACGATTGCAAGCGAAAGGATGGTGAACAGATTTGCAAACCGCAGTAAATTAATTAGCTGCATAGTATTCACTATTTAGCCTCCGATGTTTAAAATAGCGACAGTTTGATTATGAAAATAGGCTTGGCCTTGGTAGCTTATTGCTTTTAACGGTGCCTGTTCGCCGTATGTATATAAGCCTATGATAGGCGTATCTTTGCTAAAACCTTCTTTGATGATTTCTAATTCTTGATTTGCTTCTCTTCTTAAAAGCATATATCTTGAAACTGAATCAAACACAAATACAGAGTTTTTTATTTCACCCTTGGTAATATCCACAATCGGAGCAAATAATATTTTTTTCGCTTCATCTAATGCCTGGCGGGTAGCATTAAGGCAGGATTCTTTTGTGCCGATCATTAATCGAATAGTGCCGCCTTGTATGGCATTACCCTGCAAGCGTAAAGAGCCGTTGTTTTCTATAGAGAGAATATTCCTTAAAAGATATTCTTGTTCTCCTGCGAGGTACATTCCTATCGGGTAGAGTATAGAAATGTGCCTTATTTCTTTTTGTAACTCGGTAAGATCGCGCGCCAGATATTCTTCATAGATTCTTACTGCCGGCTCACTGTCAATCTCGTATATGATATTACTTTCAGATTTGGTTATTGTGCGGGGTTTGCCCAGGGGCTTCCACCCATGTTTAATTCCTAAGCCAAAATTTAATTTTCCACCCCAGAGAATTCCTACCGCACTATCAGTGAGTACCTCTTGATTGAAATACAAGTAGGTTCTTAAGAAACGCATATTATCCGAAGCAGAAGCACCTACAAGAGGGAAACTTTTACCCAATCTTTCCTGCAGGCCATAAATGAGATTTGAGCCTTCGTCCATCAAACCGTCGGAGAAGATGACGCTTAAGTCTCGGCGAATATCGCGAAAACCATAGAGCAGTTTTTCCCCCAGTTCCCTTCCCGCGCTTAATGCGGTTTTTTCTTTTATGTCTCTGGCGCAGGCAACATTAAAATACACATTCTTAGGCATGCTCAAAAGCATGACTACCAACCCATGTTTAAATACGCCTTGATTAGAGATGACTGCTGCGCTACTACAACCTACTATAGGGACATCTTCTTTTAACGATAAATTGATTGTTTTTAACAGGCCAACGCAAGCGAGGTCTATAGAACTGAAGACAATTGCCAAATCAATCTTTTCGCTATGTATATTGATAATAGCTAACCTGGTTGCCTCACGAGCTGCGGCAATAGGATCTTTCTCTGTGCTTAAACCCACACCTATATTCACCCCGCTCTTCCTTTCTATCTCTACCCCAGCCCCGAAGGTGCGGGCGGGGTTCATAAAGCCTACTACGTTCGCAATAAATCTTCTTTTTTTA
>JAUYDQ010000142.1 GCA_030691725.1 Candidatus Omnitrophota bacterium | reverse complement strand
TCCTGCTTTGTGCTTATGCTTTTCGGGATACCTCTGGCAATAATTACACGCCGCCGCGAAAAATCAATTAATTTCGGTATGGCCTTCCTTGTTGTGGGCGTATATTACCTGATGCTACTTGGTTCTGAAGCGCTGAGTATACAGGGTAACCTCAATCCGAGAATTGCGATGTGGTTACCCAATATCATCCTAGGAGCAATCGGTGCGATTTTAACCTACAGATTATGCGCATCTTAGACCGCTATATATTAAAATCAGTATTGGCTATTTTCTTCCAGTGCCTGTTTACATTCCTCTTCTTGTATATTATCATCGATGTATTCTCTCATTTAGACGAAATATTAAAACAAAAGGCTAGCCTGGATATGTTGGGAAATTATTACCTGGCATATTTACCTATTATATTTGTTCAGGTATCGCCTATTGCGTGCCTCTTAAGTACCTTATACACTTTTGGCAGCCTGAATCGCAACAATGAGCTTATCGCTATGCGCTCATCCGGCTTAAGCATATTTCAAATAACTAAAACAGCAATTATATTTGGAATTATCGTCAGTGCATGCGTATTCTGGGTCAATGACAGATTTGTGCCTTCTTCTCTGTCTTTGACGGAAAACATCAAAAGTCAGATGGAATCCGGCACAAAAAAGACCAAAGAAAAAAAGCAGGAAGTCATCACCAACCTTTCTATGTACGGTTTAAAAAATAGGCTTTTTTTCGTGAATAAATTCTCTCTTGCCACAAACACGATGGAGCGCATAATTATATTAGAGCACGATGAAAAACAAAACTTAACTAAAAAAATAGTGGCAAACAAAGGGGTTTATAAAGACGGCCTGTGGAACTTTTATCAATGTATAACTTATAATTTTGATGAAAACGTCCAGATAAAAGAAGAACCGCAATATTTAGAAGAAGAAGTAATGGATATACCGGAGACGCCGTATGATTTTTTACACCAAATGTTACGCCCGGATTATATGACCATATCCCAGCTCAATAACTATATGTGGAGATTATCTAAGAGCGGCGCGACCACTGTAATAAGAAATCTCAAAGTAGACCTTTATCAGAGGTTCGCCTCGCCTTTTACAAGTATAGTTATTATTCTTCTGGGAATACCTTTTTCTATGATGATGAAAAAACGCGCGACGGGAATGTCTTCGGTAGGTTTATCAATGATGGTAGGATTTTTATACTATGTACTTAACGCTATAAGTATTGCTCTGGGTAAGGCAGGAATCCTTGTGCCTTCCTTGGCAGCTTCTTTAAGCCACATCATCGCCATTATATCCGCAATATACCTCATAGATACTCTTCCCTAAAATCAAACATATACTCTGGGCACACGGCTGCCTAATCCGCAGACAATTTCATAAGAAATAGTGTCGGAAAGCAAAGCTAATTCTTCTGCGGTAATTTTATTTTTAGCCTGAGAACCGATAAGTACAGCTTCATCGCCTACTCTTACTTTAAAATCTCCTACATCCACCATTATCTGGTCCATGCATATCCTTCCGCTTATCTTAAAACGCCTGCCTCCGATTAAAACCGGCGCGCAATTAGATAGATTACGCGGATACCCATCGCCGTAACCAATGGGTAAAGTTGCGATCGTAGTAGTCTTCTTGGTAATGTAATCATGTCCGTAACTTATGCCGTAGCCTTTCGGCAATCTTTTAATAAATAAGACTTTGGTTTTTAGGCTTAAGACCGGCCTTAAATTTATCTTTAAATCTTTTTTAGGATACAGGCCATAGATTACCAAGCCGGGCCTGACCATATTAAAATGACTATTTTTGTAACCAATAACGCCCATACTATTTGCAGCATGGGCTAGAGGGATATGGATACCTTCTTTATTTAACTTCTGAATCAAACGATTGAATAAATCTATTTGATACAATGTAAAATCTCTATCCATATCTGCAAATGCAAAATGCGTGAATATGCCTTCGATATTTATAAACTTTAGTTTATGAATTTTTCTCACAAGTTCTGCCGCATCATGATGCAAGACTCCAATCCTGCCCATTCCTGTATCGACCTTTATGTGCACATTTACGGGCCTGCCGAGTAATTTCGCCTTATTATTTAAAGCGCGAGCTAACTCCTCATCGCATACAGTAATAGTAAGCCTGTATTTAAATATAGGCTGAATATCTTTCTTAAGTATCAGGCCCAGTATTAAAATAGGTAAACTTATACCCGCTTCTCTTAATTTTATACCTTCATCAATAGAGGCAACTCCCAAATAATCTACACCGCAAGATACTAATTTTTTGCTTACAGGAATTAAACCATGGCCATAGGCATCCGCTTTAACACAAACCATAATTTTAGTTTTAGGTGCTAATAATTTCTTTATTTGATTGAAATCATAGGCTAGATTATCTAAATTAACCTCAGCCCAGGTCGGCCTGTAGAAACGCATATTATATTCTCCGTCTTAGTAGCTAGTAATCTTTTCTTTGTTCATAAAGGATTTTCATTTCTTACCGCTGTTAAATTACAAGTTACTAGTTACTCGCTTACTAGTTACTGGTTTAATTTGGCACTCTTTGGGATAAAGATAAACAGGTTTAATCTCATAGGCGCTATTAACCTTTTTGCGATTAATTCTTTCTATGGCTAAATCGATAATATTGCGGCCGTTAGGATACCAATAATCCTTATCTAAGACTGTAACGTTCTTCCTATTCATTAAAATCTTTTGTTTATATAAACTAAGCGCGTCACCAAGTATTACGGTATTATCTTTAATCTTTATTTGCCTAAGCAACTCATCTATGGTTAAAAGCATATAAGGCTTTATGCGGGTCAATTTCCCGTTTCTCTTTCTATAAATACTGCAATAGATAAGATTCCTCTTGGCATCAACAACTGGAATAACATAGGCTCCGGCAATTCCGGCATTTCTGGCTAATATATCCAAAGTAGATATCCCTGCAACCGGCTTATTTAAAGAAAAAGCAAACCCCTTTACAGTAGCAATTCCAACGCGTAAGCCGGTAAAAGAACCGGGGCCCAACCCACAGGCAAAATAATCAATATCATTTATTTGCCAGCCCAAGGCATCTAAAACCCTTTTTATAGTTACCGTGATTAAGCTCGAAAGCCTCCTGCCTAAGTCTAAATTATATTCGTAAATCTTCGTATCGTTATAGATGCCCAAGCACAAAAACCTGGTAGTAGTATCAATGCCTAAGATCTTCATAAATTTTATCCAGTAATTCTTTATAATGCTTACCTGACGCGCTAATCTTAAGTAATCTTTGAGAATTTGACTTAATGTATAATTTTATTTTTAAATATTCTTTAGGTAAAAGATAGTTTAACCTATCTGCCCATTCGATTACAGTTATTCCTTCGTCGTAAAAATATTCTTCGTATCCCAAAGCAAGGATGTCCTCTATTGTCTTCAATCTATAAAGGTCAAGATGGTAAAACGGCATTTTGGCTGTAGAGTATTGACGAATCAAAACAAATGATGGACTGATAACTTTACTCCTTTTAATGCCAAGGCCTGAGGCAATCCCTTTAGTTAAGACTGTCTTGCCCGAACCGAGTTCGCCAAACAGGCAGACTATATCTGCCTTCTCTAAATTCTTTGCTATTACCTCACCTATTTTAAGCGTATCGTTAATAGACT
>JAUYDQ010000134.1 GCA_030691725.1 Candidatus Omnitrophota bacterium | reverse complement strand
TGTAATACCAGCTCTATGCCTGTGGCAGCAAGGGAATCAAGTGTGTATACCGCTGTTACTATTGCCGAGTATTACCGTCAAATGGGTTTAAATGTTTTACTTTTGGCAGATTCCACTTCCCGCTGGGCACAGGCAATGCGCGAGATGTCAGGAAGGCTGGAAGAGATACCCGGAGAAGAAGCATTCCCTGCGTATCTTGAATCGCGCATTGCTTCATTTTATGAGCGCGCAGGTTTGGTCAGGCTATATGACGGGAGTACTGGCTCAATAACCATTGGCGGAGCAGTCAGTCCTGCGGGAGGGAATTTAGAGGAACCCGTAACCCAGGCAACATTAAAGGTAGTCGGCGCATTTCACGGCTTATCGCGCGAACGCTCTGACGCAAGAAGATACCCGGCAATAGACCCCCTGATTAGTTGGAGCAAATACAAAGGGTTTATTGATGAGGTAAAGGAAGAAAGAGGCCATGAGATTTTGCGAAAGAGCCATGGAGTTATGCAGATGATGAAGGTCGTTGGAGAAGAAGGGGTTTCTCTTCCCGACTACATTGATTATTTAAAAGGAGAATTTCTTGATTTTGTTTACCTGCAGCAGAATGCGTATGATTTGGTTGACGAGGCAACGAGTAGCGAAAGGCAAAAGTACGTATTTGATTTTATTTATAATATTCTGGAAGCGCAATTTACATTTAGCGACAAAGAAGAGGCGCTGCGTTTCTTCCAAAAACTGCGCCAGCTATTTCGAGGATGGAACTCAAATGAATGGCAGGGTCAGGAATTTAAGAATACCGAAGAGGAGATATCCGCATTGCTTAAAGAAAAAATTATCAGTAAAAAGGAAGAATTAAATGTATAAATTATACACTAATATTATCCAGATAGCAGGAGATGTCATTACCGTGGAAGCAGAAGGGGTAGGGTATTTAGAAATTGCGCAAGTCTCTACCTCCCGCGGCACCTCCTTAGCGCAGGTCATACGCATTGATGAAGAGAAAGTCTCTTTGCAGGTCTTTGCCGGAAGCAAGGGTGTTTCTACCGAAGACAGGGTAAGATTCTTAGGCCATCAAATACAGGTAGCAAGCGGAGATAATTTATTGGGTCGTGTATTTAACGGAAGCGGCGCGCCCTTGGACAAAGGCCCAGAGGTTTTAGACAATATGATTGAGGTCGGAAAGCCGTCGGTCAATCCGGTAAAAAGAATTATCCCCAATAAGATGATTCGCACCGGAATCCCTATGGTTGACCTTTTTAATTCTCTTGTGGAATCGCAGAAACTGCCGATTTTTTCCATTGCCGGAGAGCCTTATAATGAGTTATTGGCAAGGATTGCTATCCAGGCAGAAGTCGATATTATTATCTTAGGCGGCATGGGCCTTAAATACGACGATTACCTTTTCTTTAGAGACGTTCTTGAAGAGCATGGCGCGCTTTCGCGCTCAATTCTTTTTATCCACACTGCAGCAGACCCGGTAGTGGAATGCCTGCTCGTCCCTGATATAAGCCTGGCAGTTGCTGAGCAGTTTGCCTTGGCAGGAAAGCGCGTTCTGGTTTTGCTTACAGACATGACTAATTTCTGCGATGCCTTGAAAGAAATCGCCATTACCATGGAACAGGTTCCTTCAAACCGCGGGTATCCCGGAGACCTCTACAGCCAGCTTGCAGCCCGTTATGAAAAGGCAGTTGATTTTGAAGGCGCAGGCTCAATTACAATACTAGCCGCAACCACCATGCCCGGAGATGATGTGACCCATCCAGTTCCGGACAATACCGGATACATTACCGAAGGCCAGTTTTATTTAAAGGGAGGCGTCATAGAGCCCTTTGGTTCATTAAGCCGTTTAAAGCAACAGGTAAACGGTAAAACTCGCGACGACCACCGCACAATCATGGATACCATGATTCAGCTTTTTGCAAATTATCGCGAGGCCCTTGAGAAGCAGGCAATGGGTTTTGTGATGAGCTCATGGGATAAGAAGTTGCTAAGTTATGGAAGGATTTTTGAAGAGAAGATGATGTCTTTGAAAGTAAATATTCCGCTTGAAAAAGCGCTGGATCAGGGCTGGGAGATTCTTGCGGAGTGCTTTGAGCCGGAAGAAACAGGAATTAAGAAAACTATGATTGAAAAATACTGGAAGAAAAATAAATAATGGGTAAAGTCAAACTTACAAAAGGAGAATTGAAACGGCAGCGCGATGCATTAAGGCAATATGAAAGATACCTGCCTACGCTACAGCTTAAGAAGCAGCAGTTGCAGCTTGAGATATTAAGACAGCTGAATCTACTTTCGGAAAAAAGAAACGCCGCAAGTAAAAAGAGGGAAGCGATAAAGGCATGGGCAGGCTTACTTAGTGAGCGCGGCATAAATATCAAACAATGGCTTATTCCCGAAAGAATAATCGCCGCTACAAAAAACGTGGCGGGAGTGGATTTGCCTGTTTTTGAGAGGATAGATTTTGTGGCAGCAGAATATGATTTATTCGCTACGCCTTTATGGGTTGATTTTGCTATTGAGGCATTGAGAAGCTTGGTTTTATTGGAGGAGGATATTAAAACATTAGAAAAGGAAATAAATATTTTAAAACACGAATTGCGTATTACCGCGCAAAGGGTGAATCTTTTTGAAAAGGTAAAGATACCCGAGGCAATTGAAGCGATTCGGTTAATCAAGATTTATATCGGAGACCAGATGGCTAATGCAGTCGGCAGGAGCAAGATTGCCAAGAGAAAGATAGAAGAGGCGGTGTTTGAAGAGGTGCTGGTATGATTGTAGCGATGAAGAAGATTGCCATAATCATGCAGCAAAAGGATGCTAAGGAAGGTATTGAGGTCTTGCGTTCTTTGGGAGTAGTGCATGTAGAGCACCAGCAGGCACCCGAAGGAAAAGATATCAACCTTCTTCAGGATGGTTTATCGCTGGCAAGCCAGGCATTAGAGATTCTTTCAGAAGAGGGGCTCGCAAAAGAGCGTAAAGGCAAAGACATTGACAGGGCTTTTAGTGACTGGAGATTTACCGCAAGGCACATTATTGATTTATGGAAGAGGCTGGACCATTTAAAAACTTATTATAGCCAGCTGATACAACAGATTAACGATTGGCAGGACTGGGGAGATTTTGAGCCTCAGTCTATTCGCAGATTAGCAGAAAAAAATATTTATGTAGGGCTATACAAGATCCCGCAAAAAGATTTGCCTAAGTTGCCAAAGGATTTAGTGATAGAAAAGATTTCCGTCAAAGCCGGAATGGCTTATTGTGCAGTTGTTTCGCGGGAAAGGATAGACCTCGGGTTTAAGGAATTAGAATTGCCAAGGCTTAGCTTGGATAGCATGCAAAAGCGGTTACAGGAAGATAAAAAAGTCATAGAGCAGATTCGGCAGGAATTAAATAAATGCCTATGTTATCAGAGAGGGCTAAAGGAAGTAAAAAAATCTCTACAAAAAGATATTGAGTTTCAACAGGCGTTAAACGGAATGGCGCAGATTTCAACCCTTGTATATTTAATTGGTTATGCACCTAAGGATAAAGAAGCGCAGTTACTAAGTTTGGCTGCGAAGGAAAAGTGGGGCACATTTATTACAGAGCCTTTGCCGGAAGACAATGTCCCTACATTAATACGTAATCCCAGGTGGGTTTCTTTGATTAACCCGGTTTTTAAATTAATGGAGGTGGTGCCGGGTTACCGCGAGCTGGATGTCAGCCCGATATTCTTGCTATTTTTAGCGCTTTTTTTCGGGATGATTATTGGAGATGCAGGTTACGGTGCAATTTATTTTGCGCTTACTTTTTTAGCCCAGCGCAAATACGGCGCCAAGGTAAAAGAAAAGAACGTGTTTTTTCTCTTTTACCTGTTTAGCTTTTGCGCTATCATATGGGGGCTATTGACGGGTACGGTTTTTGGGCAGCAATGGTATCTTGCCAGAGGTTTCAAGGCATTGGCCCCGGCTTTAAATAATGCAAAATTCCTGATGGCTTTCTGCTTCTTGCTGGGAGCGTTTCAATTGAGTCTGGCGCATGGATGGCAGGCCTTGAGCAAGTTACCGTCATTGACTGCATTGGCTGACATTGGTTTTATTTGTTTATTATGGGTGGGTTTTCTTTTGGCTAAGATGTTTATTTTAGGGGATGCGTTCCCCGCCATTGGCCCATGGTTAGCTTGGACAGGGAGTATATTAATTATTCTTTTTGTCAGCCCCCGGAAAAGTTTTTTAAAAACTATCGGCGCCGGCTTAGGTACATTAGCGCTTGGCCTCGTGGGTAATTTCGGAGACGTGGTCTCCTACATCCGTCTTTTTGCCATCGGGTTGGCTGGTGTGGCAGTGGCTGATTCTGTCAATGCCCTTGCCGCAGTAGCCAGCGGAAATATTATAGCACAGACGCTTATTATTTTTCTCGGCCATAGCATAAATATCATGCTTGGGCCTATATCGGTTCTGGTGCACGGGATAAGGCTTAATGTATTGGAATTTTCGTTATTGCACGCAAATGTTACCTGGAGCGGCTCAGCCTACAAACCATTAAAAGAGTAGGAAAAGGAGATAAAGATGGAGAACGGCTTATTGATTCAGTTTAAGGATTTGGGAGCGATTCTGGTTTTAGCGCTGGCAGCACTTGGCTCTGGTGCTGGCGCAGGTATTGCAGGTATGGCAGCAATCGGAGCATGGAAGAAGAATTTTTCCCAGAATAAGAGCGCTAATTTCCTGTTAGTCGCTTTAGTAGCTGCTCCCCTGACCCAGACAATTTACGGGTTTATCGTGATGAATAGAATGCTTGAGCTCGTGAGTAAGGGCCAATATCTTTGGGGGATAGGGGCTTTTGCCGGCGCAGCTATTGGGTTATCAGCTTACTGGCAGGGCAAGTGCGCTGCTTCAGCTTGCGACGCCTTGGGTGAAACCGGAAAGGGTTTTGTCAACTATATGGTAGTGTTGGGCATGACAGAGACGGTTGCGTTGTTTGTCATGGTCTTTACCCTTGTAGTTTTGGGCAAGTTTTAGTATAACGCCCTGACAAACAAG
>JAUYDQ010000092.1 GCA_030691725.1 Candidatus Omnitrophota bacterium | reverse complement strand
AAAATATTCTGTTATATGCGACGCTTTTCTTAGGATGGTATCCCAGACCCCCCATCCTGTATTCAAATTTGGGATGCCGGAAAGATAAAAGATTAACCAGCACCAAGAAAAAACCGGAACCCATAATTTAAAAAATTTCATAGTTTTATATCTCCTTAATAAACTTCTTAGCACTTTGCAGTGCTTCTTTCTTGTTCCTTACTTTTCCTATTGCCTGTAATTCTTCTATCTCGCGTAAAATCTTACCGATTAAAGGCGAGGGTTCTAATTTAAATTTCTTGATCAGGTCATCACCATTAATAAGGCGCGGCGGTTTCTTGGTTTTTTTTCTTTTAAAATATTCCCTGATTAAACCCAGGGATATTTTTTCATGGTGTATGCGCGAGGTTTTAGAAGTCAGGGGACCTTTTGTCGCCCGCTGGTCAGCAATAGAGATTAAAAGGATACTTACGCATGCCTCGCCTGCGTCGCGGAAATATCGGAATATTGCCCTTGGCGTAATCTCTTCGTTATCTGCCAGATACCCCGGCCTTAAGTGCCATAAGACCATTTTCTCGAGAGAATCCATTTCATCATTGGAAAGTTTAAGCCTTTCCACGATATTTTCAGTAATATCCGAACCTATCCTTTCATGACCGTGAAATTTGGTCTTTCCGTCTTCGTGGCGTAAGGCAGCAGGTTTGCCTATATCATGTAAAAACGCACCTAATTTAATTAAGGCGCGCCGGGAGCGATTAGGCGAAATAATTTCGTCCAGATAATCTTGAACCTGGGCGTTATTCTTAAGTTCCGCAATTAAAAGCTCCAGTTGCCTGACTGTCTCTAAGGTGTGTTTCCAGACATCGAGATGGTGATATGGGCCTTGTTTTACACCGCGCATCACTTCAATTTCCGGAATAATTATCTTTAAAATCTTTAATTTATCCAACTGTTCGAGATAACTCAAAGAGTTAGGCCTTTGAAGAATTTTAAATAACTCATCGCGTATCCGCTCATACGAAACGCCGGATAAACCTTTAGCTTTTAACTTTATTGCCTTTAAGGTTTCCTTATCTATTTTAAAATCGAAAATAATGGCTAAACTAAAGGCGCGCAAAACCCTAAGGGGATCTTCATCAAATGCTTTCTTATGAACCCGCCTGATTATCTTTGACTTTAAATCTTCTTTACCTTTGTAAGGATCAATGATTAAATTTTCTATTGTTTTATCTAAAAATAATTTTTCTAATTCTATACTCAGCGCATTTATAGTGAAATCACGGTGCAGGAGGTCATCTTCAAGGGTCTTGCCGCGGAAATCCGTAAAATCCAGGGTATAGAGTTTATCGTTCATCTTTTTTACCACCCGGCTGCAACCGTGGGTTTTATCCAAAATAACAAACCCGCCCTTCACTTTCCTGGCTACTTCTCTGCCAAAATTTATAGCGCCTTTCTTCAGGCAAAAATCAATATCGGGGTTTTCTTTTTCCCGTCCTAAGAGAATATCGCGCAGATACCCCCCTACAAGATAGAGCTTTGCTTTTCTATATTTGGCGATCTTTAAGATTGTCTTGAGCAGATTTCTGTCTTTTAATCTTGCGGTAGGGCTTAAGGATTTCATAGTAATGGGGGGGGGAAATATCTATTCTATCGGTTTTTTGTTAAAGACATCTGATTGTTTTACTACTTCATCTTCCACGAATATCGGTGCATGCGCCCTTACTGCCAGGGCAATACTATCCGACGGCCGGGCATCGATAGTCTTAGTCTCGCCAGAATTTGTTTTGATAATAATCTTAGCGTGAAAGGTGTTCTCTTCTAATTTATCAATGATAACCTTATCAATACTGGCCTCTAAATTCTCAATTGTAGAATGCAATAAATCGTGGGTTAAAGGCCGCGGCGGCTGAAAACCGCTGATCTTCAGTTTTATGGCAGAGGCCTCATTTAGGCCGATGACAATAGGTAAAATCCTATCTCCGCCTTTTTCTTTTAAGACAATTAACTGGTCATGCCTTTTTTCATCAATAACTATCTTATTTAATTCCATTTCTATCATTTAATAGATTCTCCTTTTTAATGAGCGCATAACTTACGGAGCTCGTAAGAGCGACGTAAGTTATTTGCGCGAATTAATCCCCGCCGCTTTGTTTCGCTTTGCTTCACAAAGCGAAACTGCGGGGATAAGTTCGCACATATAAGTTATCTCGCTAAAACTGCTTAATAGCAAGCTCCATAACTTATGTGCTCACTTATTTGGCGCTCTTACGCTCGCGTTTTTCTTTATTTAATATATCTTTCAATTCTACCATAAACTGTCCCACATCTTTAAACTGCCTGTATACCGAAGCGAATCTTACATAGGCAACATCGTCCAAGCCTTTTAATCTTTCCATCACTAATTCTCCGATACGGGAAGAAGAAACCTCGCGGTCGGATTTTTTTTGAATTGCGCGCTCTATCTGTATAACAATATCCTCTATCTTCTCCATGCTAATGGGCCTTTTCTCGCAGGCCTTAATAATTCCGGATAAAATCTTCTTACGGTCAAACGGCTCGCGCCGTCCGTCTTTTTTTATAACCAAAAGGGAGACTTCTTCAATATACTCATATGTCGTAAAGCGCTTGCCGCATTTTAAACACTCGCGTCTTCTTCTGATTGCGGATTCTTCCGCTGTCGCGCGCGAATCCACAACTTTATCCTCTTTATAACCGCAATAAGGGCATTTCATTTTTTAGTAACTAGTACACTAGTAACAAGTAACTAGTAAAAGGTAAACTATAACTGGGCTTTTTTGTAACTCTACTAAAATTTTATGCATTTTCTATTTTTTAATTGCCAGTTACTAGTTACTGAATTACTAGTTACTTAATAGTTCTTATCCTTATTCTTGCTTCCTCTAAAAAATCCCTTGCTAATTTATCCGGATAATCTCCTGAGGTGACAATTTCTTTAATCCCTCCGTTAATCAACATCTTGACACAGATAATACAGGGCTGATTGGTGATATAAAGAACGCTGTTTTTTGTACTTATGCCGTGCAGCGCTGCCTGAAGCAATACATTTTGTTCCGCATGCAACCCTCTACAGAGTTCGTGGCGCTGGCCTGATGGAATCTTTAATTTTTCTCTGAGACA
>JAUYDQ010000038.1 GCA_030691725.1 Candidatus Omnitrophota bacterium | reverse complement strand
GAAATCTGCGATAAATCACAATAGGCTACAAGGCCATCCTCGATCTTTTCTATTTTGCTTGCATTCTTTATTGCTAAATCTACTAAATCTTTTATTTTTACCCTCGAGCCGTCTGATAGACAAACTAGGCTTGAAGCGCTCAAACATTTCCCGCAACCGTTTGGGCCTACTATTGCAGTAATACCGGGTTCAAAATTTAATGTTGTCTTATCAAAAAAAGATTTAAATCCCACCAGTTCCAATTTTTTAAAATACATCCGTCTCTCCTTTTCTAGGATAACGATTTATTATCTAACCAGGCATCAATCTTGTCTTTTTTGAAACGCCATTGGCCTATAAGTTTTATTGCCGGAATTTTATTTTGTTTAAGCCAATCATAAATTGTGCGCCGGGTTACTTTCAGGTAACCTGCTAAATCCTCAATAGTCATTAATCCGCTATTCATTTGCAAATCTCCCAATCAACGCTTATCTTGTCGTGGGTCGGTCCCCTTCGGGGACAAACCCTACTGGCAACGCTCTTACGATAAGATAAACAATGTATACACTATAACGCAAAAAAAAATTCTGTCAAGGAAAATCTTTACATTCTTTAACATAAATATACAAACAGGATAGTTATAGGTCACAAATATGCAGATATTACAGGAAGTCAAAGGAAGATTCTAAAGGGATGATTTATGGGGAATGTTTTATCCGAACCTGTATTGCCTTCAGTGCTAACAATATAGGATTTAATTCTCTATTTTCTAGACTAATTCCTACTCTATATCTATCAGGTTCAATCATATTAGACCAGATTACTTTTCCCTTTATATAAATTTGTTCGCCATTATCAGGCATCTGTAACCATATATCTAAAGGAGTATCAACTGCTAATGCCTCCCTTGTCACCAAGCATAGGCCTTTGGCGCTGATGTCTTGGGTTTGCGCATGGGCTTCTCCCGGTAAATTTAAATTGAAGTATCTTAAGAATATTTTTACCGGAAACCTCGCAAACGCCCTTTTTTCTTTAAAGCCGAAGTTCGCCATACCCTGCCTTATTTTATTAAATATAATTTTCCTCCTGACTCCGTGGCTTTTGGCAACTAAAAACAGTTTTACAATACCAAGAAAATCGCTTCGCGATAACTTCAATACGATTTTTAGTGGTTAGGAAAGTGTTTTATACTTTCCTACACCATTAAATTACAATATATATCATATAATTTCAAGGGTGATTTAAGGGAATTAAGAAAGCGGTTTCCAATTAGGCAGGGACGTCTTTGCAGCTAAAGCAAAGGGTGTCCCCGGGGGACACCCTTCCGATTAGGTTCAAAGACGTCCCTAAAATTATTTCTTGAGGACTTCTTTGAATTTTTTAGTTAAGACAGGGATAATTTCGAAGAGATCTGCGACAATTCCGTATGTTGCTACTTTAAATATAGGCGCATCCGGGTCTTTATTTATGGCCACGATAATCTTTGAAGATTGCATACCGACGAGGTGCTGAATCTGGCCCGATATACCACAAGCAATATATATTTTGGGTGAGACTGTCCTTCCTGTCTGGCCTACCTGATGCGAATAAGGCATCCAGCCTGAGTCTACCGCTGCGCGCGAAGCGCCCACTGCAGCTCCTAACACTTTAGCAAGTTCTTCCAGGATCTTAAAATTTTCAGGTCCTGCCATCCCTCGGCCGCCGGAGACAATAATATCTGCCTCGGCTAAATTTACCGTGGATTCAATTTCATCAACAATATCCAACAATTTGCTTCTGCTGGCCAAAAAAGGAACGTCAAAATTCTCGCGAATAATTTTTCCTTTACGTTTCATATCGGATATCGTTTCAGGAAAAACCTTGTGTCTAACAGTGGCCATCTGCGGACGATAATTTGGTGATATAATCGTCGCCATAATGTTTCCGCCAAAGGCGGGCCTGGTCTGAAGCAGAATTTTTCTTTCTAGGTCTATATCTAAACCTGTACAGTCCGCAGTTAATCCGACTCTTAATTTTACTGCTACTCGGGAAATCAAAGAACGGCCGATAGAAGTTGCGCCGCAAAGGACAATCTCCGGCTTATACTTTTTAATCAACCCAACTAGAATATTTGTGTAAGGTTCATCCTGAAAATTAGCTAACTCTCTTCTCTCAACTACGTAAACCTTATCTGCACCACGCCAGATTAATTCTTGAATCTCTTCTTCCAAATGTTCACCCAAAAGCACAGCTGATACGTCAGTGCCCAAAGATGCAGCCAACTCTCTTGCCTTACCAAGCAATTCATACACTACTGACTGAACCTTGCCTTTTTTCTGCTCTGCAAAAACCCAGACTCCTTTATGAGCTTTCAGGTCGGGCTTAGCGCCGGTTACGACTTCCGGCTTCTCAAGGAGTATGGCCTTAAGTTTACAAGCCGGCACGCAAGCACCGCAAAGATTGCATTTATTTAAGTCAATCACTGCCTTTTTGTGGCTTTGGCTAGAGGAAGCCAAACCACTGTCTTCTGACTTGTGGCTTTGGCTATGGCTTTGCCTAACGGAAGGCAAACCATGTCCCTCTGTCCTAAAGGAAGCCAAACCACTGTCTTCTGACTTGTCCATTATACGGATTGCATCAAAAGGACAGGCCTTTACGCATAATGTGCAACCCGTGCATTTTTCAAGAATAATTTGTATAGACATAATATTTAGATTACCTAAAGTTACTTAAGGTTACTTAGAATTATATACAGTTACTTGTATGGACATATTATTTAGGTTAATTGGATTTACTTATATTTACTTTAACTTACTCAAATCTCTATAAAGTTACTTTCGGTAACCTTATGGAACCTCTTTTCTTAATACTTCTACTAACTTATCAACTATCTCCTGAGTTTCGCCCCTCAACATCTGTCCGCCAACGCGCGGGGTAGGTGTAAAAATCTTTACTACCTGGGTAGGAGAACCTGCTAAACCAACGCAGTTTGAGTCAGTTTCGATATCTAAGGCTTTCCAGTGGATAATCTTTGCCTGTTTCGCGCGCATCATGCCTTTTAAAGAAGGAAGCCGTGGCGTATTTATTTCTTTTACAACTGTAATGAGTGCAGGC
>JAUYDQ010000021.1 GCA_030691725.1 Candidatus Omnitrophota bacterium | reverse complement strand
TGCCAAAGACCAAATCGCCCTTTTTAAATCATTGGATTTAAAGACCAAGGCGCGGATTTTTATACATATCGATTTTAAAACACAAAAGTCATTAATTGAGGAATTACCTGCTAATGAGACTGTGGAGCTTCTGAATAATATTCCTTCTGATGAAGCCGCGGATTTCTTAGAGAAGCTCCCGTCTGATAATACCCGCGAGATTTTAAATCTTATGGAGAGCAAGCAATCCAAAAAACTCTCCCAGCTTTTAGGATATTCTAGTGACTCTGCGGGTGGCCTGATGACCACAGAATATTTGTCTTTTCCAAAAGATACCACGGTTGAGGCAGTATTAAAACAGATTAAGGAGCGCATTTTTAAAGTAGAGCCAGCCCAGTTTATTTACATTGTAGATGAAAATAATCACCTGATAGGTTCAACAAATTTCAGGCGCCTGATTTTAGCTAATCTTCAGGAGCCGATACAGAATGTTGTTTTCCCCAAGAAGACTTATTCCGTACACTTAGACTCAAGCGTTAAAGAAGTGGCGTACCTTATGGAAAAATACAAGTACTACACTATTCCGGTAGTGGATGAAAATAATACCCTGCAGGGAATTATTACAGTAGATGATATCTTAAGCCAGGTTATTGCTATTGCCTGGCGTAGGCTAAAGAAGATTAAAGTACAGCCCAAAATATGAAAAGGGAACTGAGGAAATTCTGGAGGAATACGCTTATTTTTCTTGCGGTAATGGGCCCGGGCATTATTACGGCAAATGTGGATAATGACGCTGGCGGGATTACCACTTATTCTGTAGCAGGCGCGCATTTTGGTTATTCGCTTATCTGGTCATTCATTCCTATTATTGTGGCTTTGGTGATTATCCAGGAAATGTGCAGCCGTATGGCAGTGGTAACCGGTAAAGGCCTGGCAGACTTAATCAGAGAAGAATTCGGAGTAAGAGTTACTTTTTACGCCATGGTGGTTTTGATATTTTCCAATCTTTTTAATACCATTTCAGAATTCGCCGGAATTGCCGCCAGTGCGGAATTATTCGGCATAAGTAAATATGTGTTAGTTCCGCTGTGCGCTATTTTTGTCTGGTGGTTAATAGTCAAAGGAACTTATAAATCAGTGGAAAAAGTATTTTTGCTTGCTTGCCTATTTTATTTATCTTATGTGTTTTCGGGATTTTTAGCAAAACCGGACTGGAACGAAGTGGTCAAAAGTTCAGTAAAACCGGTATTTCAATTTAATAAAGCTTATCTTTTTATGCTTATAGGTGTAATCGGAACAACCATTGCTCCCTGGATGCAATTTTATCAGCAGTCCTCGGTGGTAGAGAAAAAAATAAAATTAAAGAATTATAAATATAGCAGGCTCGATGTAATCATAGGTGCTTTTGTGGTCAACATCATCGCTATTTTTATTGTGGTAGTCTGCGCAAATACCTTGTTTAAACAGGGTATCAGAATAGAAACTGCAAAAGAGGCAGCTTTGGCGCTTAAGCCCTTAGCAGGGAAATACTGTTTTTATTTATTTGCTTTTGGCCTTTTAAATGCCTCGGTATTTTCTGCCTGTATATTACCTTTGTCCACTGCTTACTCAGTTTGCGAAGGCATGGGTTGGGAAGTAGGAGTGAACCGGCGCTTTAAGGAAGCGCCGCAATTCTATACGCTTTATACAGCCATAATTATTATTGGTGCCAGCCTAATTTTGCTACCTAATGTTAAACTTATTCCCATTATGCTTATTTCTCAGGCGACAAATGGCATCCTTTTGCCCTTTGTTTTAATTTTTATGCTGCTTTTGGTTAATAATAAACGGCTGATGGGCGAATATACGAATTCCAGAATCTACAATATTCTGACAGTAATTACTATTATAGGAATGATTGGCCTTTCTATGGGGCTATTCTTTACCTCATTCATACACTAATGCGTAATAAAACTCCGCAACAACCAGCGAAAGTTCGCATTAAAAACTTCTTTGAGGTTGCTCTGGGTTTTTCCAAAGAACAAGCAGAAGAAGAGGCGAAGCGTTGTCTGCAGTGTAAAGACCCTGTCTGTATCAAGGGGTGTCCGGTAGGAATAGATATTCCGGCATTTATCAAGTTAATAAAAGAAGGCAAGCAAAAAGAGGCACTGGAGAAATTAAAAGAAAAGAATAACCTCCCCGGCATATGTGGCCGGGTTTGTCCGCAGGAAGATCAATGCGAGGCAGTATGTGTTTTAAATAAGAAAAAGGTTCCCATAAATATAGGAGCGCTTGAAAGATACGCAGCGGATTACGAATTAAAGCAAGGTTTAGAACCGACAATTAAGATTTCGAAAAAAAAATTAGGAAAAGTAGTTATTGCGGGTTCGGGTCCTGCGGGCTTGACCTGCGCAGCAGACTTAGCAAAGATGGGCTATGAAGTTACGCTCTTTGAGTCTCTGCATTTAGCAGGCGGCGTGCTTATGTACGGTATACCTGAATTCAGGTTACCTAAAAAAATCGTCCAGAATGAAGTTGACTATATAAAAAGTTTGGGGGTGGATATAAAAACAGATACCCTTATCGGTAATACTTATAGCCTTGAGGATTTATTTAAAGAAGGATTTAAAGCTATATTTATTGGTACAGGTGCGGGCCTGCCGCAGTTCTT
>JAUYDQ010000081.1 GCA_030691725.1 Candidatus Omnitrophota bacterium | reverse complement strand
AATATTTTGGGCGTCTGCTCTTCAAAACAATCCTCAATACGATCAAAACCGGACATTGAACCGAATAGGCTGAACCAGGGTGTCCAAATATGTCCACATACAACCATGCAGTTTTCATCAATGTCAAAAACAATGCGCGCTAGTTCCGCGGCATCCAATCCCAATATGGGCCGGCCATCCGAAGCTAAGTTTCCGCACCGAGAGAGCACCTCGTTTATCTTATCCGTAGTTTTAAAGGACGGGCTAAAAATCAAATTGTGGATACGGTAGGTCTTGCCTTTTTTCGAGTAGATACTGCTGATTTCCGAGGTAAGAATAAAATACACATCATTATATTTAAATAATCCATTCCCCAAATCCTCTAACTGGCTCTTTAACCCCTCCAGCCACAAATGGTGCGTAAAATCGCCTGTTCCCATAAGCGTTATACCTTTTAATTTTGCCCATTCGCAAATATGCTGTATGTCCATATCCCGGGATGTGGCGCGGCTATATTTAGAATGGATGTGAAAATCCGCTATGAATTCCATTTTATTTCCTCTAAGGTCTTGCGAACATTCCCCCAATGCGTTCCCTGCCAGTAAATGCGCTGACACTTCGGGCAGGTGATAAAATCTTCTTGCGTTTTAAATACATATTCGGGAACTTTATCTTTTACTTTGTCTTTTGCAATAACCGCTAACTTCGTATTACAGAGGATGCAGCGGCTAAACATCATCTCAGGCTCAAGGACAATCTTTAATGTTTTCAAAGCTTCCTCCACCTGTTTTTTAATCTTTTCATTTTTAATTAATACAATCTTCAGGCCCCTAGCCTGTGGCAGCCGCTGGTTGCGGGTCAAAATTATTCGCTCATCCCTTAAGGCCTGAATAATCAATGAACTAAGCTTATCCTGGTTATAATATGCGGTATCAAATCCTAAAATCCTCAGCCACTTGGCAAGCCTACCTAATTCTTTGGTCAGGATAAACTTCACCCCGCCCTTCCTTGCTTATCTCTACCCCAACCCTTTAGGAAGGGCGGGGTTCATTAATCCTACCATTACAGATAGTATATTCAACTACGCCAGTTAATTTCTTACCCAGGAACGCCGAATTTTTCGATTTAGAAACAAATTCTTCCTTCTTCACTACCCATTCCTTATCCGGGGAAACCACAATAATATCCGCATCGCGCCCTACGCCCAATGTCCCTTTGGCTATTCCTAAAATTTTTGCCGGGTTAAGGCACAATTTTTTCACCAAATCCGGCCAATCTAATAAGCCAGTTTTTACCAGCTCGGTTATACTGACTGCTAATCCGGTCTCCAATCCTATTACCCCAAATTCTGCGCGCTCAAATTCAATCTCTTTTTCATTTTCTGTATGCGGAGCATGGTCTGAAGCAACCACATCTATTATTCCCTTCTTTAAACCTTCTTTTAGCGCCCTTAAGTCATTTTTGTTTCTTAGCGGAGGATTCATTTTCATATTCGTATCAAAACCCAAAACTGCTTCGTCGGTTAAGTAAAAATGATGCGGCGTAACTTCTGCGGTTACTTTTATGCCTTTTTTCTTAGCCTGGGCAATTAATTCTACCGATTCTTTACAACTTACATGTGCGATGTGTATACGGGCTTTGGCTTTTTCAGCTAACTGGAGGTCTCTTTGTACTCTTTTATACTCAGATTCACAGGATATGCCCCTTAACCCTAGTCTTGTAGAAATAATTCCCAGATTAACCACACCGCCGGCAGAGAGTGATTTATCTTCACAATGAGAAATTACCAAAATATCCTGCTCTTTGGCTTTTTTAAGGGCTTGCAGCATAAGCTCATCGTTATCTATGGAAGAGCCATCATCAGAAATCGCCACCACACCTTCTTTTTTTAATTTAGAGATATCGGTTAGCTCTTTACCTAGGCGTTCTTTGGTGATTGCTGCGCAAATAAACACATTTACCTGCGCCGTCTCATCAATAATGCTTTTTAATAATTCCACATTCTCTGGACAATCAATGGCAGGCTGTGTATTTGGCATAGCTAAGATACTCGTGACCCCGCCTCTTAATGCTGCCATAGTTCCTGTAGTAATAGTCTCTTTGTCTTCTCTACCCGGCTCCCTTAAATGCACATGCATATCTACAATACCTGGCATAACTATCTTATCCGTTGCATCGATTATATTATCTGCCTGCATATCAATGTCTCTGGTTACCTTGGATATCTTATCATTTTCCACCAAAATATCATAAATGCCGTCTATATTATTCGCGGGGTCAATTACCCGGCCATTTTTAATCAGTATCTTCATGGGTAATATTCTCGTTGGCTTGCGCCACTAGAAACAGTGCTGCCATTCTTACAGCAATGCCATTAGTCACCTGCTCTAATATTACAGAGTTTATACCATCAGCGATCTCACTAGAGATTTCAATCCCACGGTTAAGCGGTCCTGGATGCATGACGATAATATCTTTTTTTGCCTTCCCTAACCTTTCCTTGGTAATGCCGAAATTCTTAAAGTATTCTAATTGTTTGGGAAAGGCGTTTTCTTCATCGCGTTCAAACTGCATCCTTAAGACATTCACTGCATCGGCATTGCGCAATGCCTCATCAATGTCATCTGTTACAGCTACGCCCATCTGTTCAATAGCCGGTGGAATAAGCATCTTTGGTGCACAAACCATTACATTAGCGCCTAATTTAGTTAAACCCCAGATGTTGGAACGCGCCACACGCGAATGCGCAATATCTCCTAATATACTCACATTTAACCCCTCAATTCTGCCTAATTTTTCCTTTAAAGTAAACACGTCTAACAGTGCCTGTGTGGGGTGCTCATGCCAGCCATCACCTGCATTAATTACGCTAGCGCGTACATGTCGCGCAAGCATCACAGCTGCTCCAGAATAATTATGCCGCACCACGATAATATCTACTTTTAGGGCTTCGATATTCCTGCCTGTATCAATAAGGGTTTCTCCTTTGCGCACGCTGGATGTCTCAGAGGCAATATTAATCACATCCGCGGATAAGCGTTTTGCTGCGATTTCAAAGGAGACCCTTGTCCTTGTAGATGGTTCATAAAACAAATTCACCACCGTCTTACCGCGTAGCGCAGGTACCTTTTTAATCTCGCGCGTAGAAACTTCCTTAAAGGATTCTGCAGTAGCCAAAATAAGCTCTATCTCCTCTTTACTTAAATCTTCTAAGCCCAACAAATCTTTTCTCGTCCAAACTCCAGGCATGTTTAGTCTTTCTCTACAATCACCACTTCATCACAACCATCCACTTCGCTTAAGCGCACTTCTACGGTTTCCTTCTGCGAGGTGGGGACATTTTTGCCTACATAATCTGCGCGCACAGGTAATTCCCGATGCCCTCTATCTATAAGAACTGCTAATTGTATAGCTTTTGGCCGGCCTAAATCTACCAAGGCATCCATTGCAGCCCTGACTGTCCTGCCGGTATATAATACATCATCGACCAGGACAATATTCTTATCCGTAATATCAAAATCTATCTCAGTTTTATGCACCACGGGTTGTTGCGCAATTAAGGTTAGGTCGTCGCGGTATAAAGTAATATCGAGGATGCCCACGGGTACGGTTGCCTTATCTATCTTTTCAATGCTGTCGCTTAGGCGTTTTGCCAGATATGCACCCCGATTGCGTATTCCTACCAGGCACAGGTTCTGCGTGCCTTTATTTTTTTCTAAAATCTCGTGGGCAATGCGCGTAAGGATACGGTTAAGCGCATCTTTATCTAATAACCTGGCTTTCTCTTTCATGGCGCTCCCCTGAATATGCAATAAAAAACCCAACCGCTTTTCTTTTGCAGTTGGGTTATTGTATTTATATTGTTATGCTTCATTTTCTTTCCCTTGCTAGTTTCTCAAGAACTAGCTTAAAGGTCATATTTAATTTGTTAAAATATACCATCTAATCTGTGCTTTGTCAAGTAAAAGTTCCATTAATGGAACTTTTACTTGATGCTGCGGCAATGTGCCGCAGCGCCTATACAACTATTACAAACTCGCCGCGGGGCTTCTGTTGTTTGAGTTCCTCCAGGATATCTTTTGCGCTGGCCCGTTTTATCTCTTCGAATTTTTTCGTCAGCTCCCGGGCGCACACTATTTCCTTGTCGCCAAAGACCTCTTGAATATCGGCTAAGGTTTTAAGAATTCTGTGGCAAGACTCATAAAAGATGGCAGTATAATTGAGCCTTGCAATTTCTCTTAGGCGGTTCTTGCGCGCCAAAGGCCCGCGCGGCAGAAAACCTTCGAAAATAAACTTGTGTGCTGGTTTACCGGAAAGAACCAGGGCATTAATAAAAGCGACTGGCCCGGGGATAAGGGTTGTTTCAATATTGTTTTTTATGGTTAAATTAATAATGTGGTAGCCGGGATCAAGTATGCCCGGCGTACCGGCATCTGAGACCAAGGCAATGGATTTGCCTTCTTGAAGTAACTGGATAAGATATTGGCCTTTGGTGATTTTATTGTGTTGGAAATAACTTGTGGTAGGCGTGTGAATGCCGTAATGGTTGAGCAAAACCTTGGTGTGCCGTGTATCCTCGCAAGCAATTAAATCCACGGATTTTAATACCTCAACGGCTCGCACCGTTATATCTTTCAGATTGCCGATAGGAGTT
>JAUYDQ010000054.1 GCA_030691725.1 Candidatus Omnitrophota bacterium | reverse complement strand
TGCTTTGGTAAATTGAGGCAAAATCACAATTTCCACGCGCCGGTTTAACTGACGGCCTTCTTTAGTACTGTTGGAAGCAACCAGACTGTATTCGCCATAACCGATAGCTGATACGCGTTCAGGAGAAATACTCTTCTCTTCAACCAGATAATGCAGGACACTTAGAGCGCGCGCAGTGGACAACTCCCAATTTGATTTCCAGCCTGAAAATTTAATAGGTAGATTATCCGTATGGCCTTCTATTCCTACGTTTAACTCCGGTACATTCTCTTTTAAGACGGTGGCTACCTTATCCAATATAGGAAAGCTTTCCGGTCTGACCTTGGCTTTACCCGAATCAAATAAGACATCACCTACTACAGTAATAACCAAGCCTTTTTCCATCATCTCTAATTTTACCTGTCTATCTTCAATTTCTTTACTAAGCGCGCTTCCAAGAACCTTCTTTGCACGAGTCAGTTCATCCAATTGTTGAGACAGCTCTTCAATCTTTTGCACATCCGAACGTCTTCCTTTCTGAAAGATAAAGGTACATCCTGCTAAGAGAATACTCAAAAATATTATCAGTCCGATTTTGAATAATTTGATTTTCATCACTTACCTCCCTGTGTGCTGTTTTTAGATATAAATGAAAGCTATTTTTCTCTTTCTAAGAATGGAATTTAAATATAACATAGTCAATGAGTTTAGTCAAGAGGTTTCGTATACTTTCTATATAAATATAGTGTCTTCTCGGGATGAGCCCACTGAGACCATAGAAATCTTGGTATTCAGAACATCCTGTAGTCTTGATATATATCTTTGTGCATTCAAAGGCAAATCTTGATAACGTCTTACCTTATTTATTGTCCTCTCCCAGCCAGGCATTTCTTTATATACAGGTTTTGCAGACTTTGCCGCCTCTAAATCATCGGGAAATTCTTTGAATAATTTTCCTTTATATTTGTAGGCAATACATATTTTTATGGTCTTAAGGCCATCCAAAACATCTAATTTCATTATTGCCAATTCTGATATACTATTTAATAGAATTGCTTCTTTTACCATTACGCTGTCAAACCAACCGCATCTGCGCGGCCTGCCGGTAGTAGCACCAAATTCGTTCCCTTTTTCCCGAATGAATTTTGCGAAAACAGGCGGGAATTCGGTAGGAAAAGGCCCTTCTCCCACTCTTGTGGTATAAGCCTTTGCTATACCAACCACTTTATCTATTTTTACCGGAGATAAGCCTGTGCCAACACAGGCTCCGCCCGCGGTTGCCGAAGAAGAAGTAACAAATGGGTATGACCCAAAATCAATATCCAAGAAGGTTCCCTGCGCACCTTCAAAAAGAATGTCTTTTTTATCCTGGGTTGCCTTATTTAATAATATGGCGATATTACATGTGTATTTAGAAAGGTACTTACCGTAATTTAAATAATCTTTGTAAATTGAACTAAAGCCGAATCCTACGTGTCTATAAACCTTCTTAAAGATTTCGTTCTTTTCTTTTAAATTATCTTTTAATTTTTCTTTAAAAACACCTGGGTTTAGAAGATCAACCATCCTTATGCCGCAGCGATTGATTTTGTCCGCATAACAAGGACCGATACCTCTTCCGGTTGTTCCTATTTTATTGGTCCTTCTTGTCTCGCGTAATTGGTCCAGGACTTTATGATAAGGTAAAATTACATGAGCGAGGGATGAAATTTTTAAGCGCCGGTCAATATAGATATGGGCTTTCGCTAAATCTTTAATTTCCTTTATTAGCGCTTGTGGGTCAACTACTACTCCATTGCCAATACAGCAAATCTTATCTTTATGTAAGATACCTGAAGGTATGAGATGAAAGATGTATTCTTTACCATTCGTGACAACGGTGTGCCCTGCATTACTACCGCCTTGATAACGTACGATATAATTTACTTCTTTGGATAAGATATCAATAATCTTACCTTTACCTTCATCTCCCCACTGTGTCCCTACAATTACTAGATTCATCTTACAGGCTCATGGTAAAAATCTTACGGGCAATCTCCGGATGTTTAGCGATAAATTTTAATTCATCGTCAACGAGCGGCTTTTGATTATGCACGTTGGCATAACGCACCAATTCCAGAACCTGAGTCGCTTCCTGGTCATCACGAAAAACAACCTCTAATTTTTCATAGACGTTTCTAAAACCCTTGATTCCTGAATATTCACCCGCGGTAATCTTGCGGCCGGTTTCAATTATCTCGGGTTCTCCCCGGCCTAATTCCTCAAAATCATAAAGTTCGTAATTGCGCCTATCCTTTAAAGCCCCATCGGCATGAATACCTGACTCATGGGCAAAGGCGTTTGAGCCCACACCAGGTTGATTTATAGGTATAGGCACGCTAAAAGCATAAGAGGCATATTTACAAATCTTCCAGGCCATCTTTAGATCTATCCGCTCATCAAGAAGATAATCCTGCATACCGCTGCCATATTTTATAGCTAGAATTACAGAAACCAGGTCAGCATTACCTGCCCGCTCACCCATCCCATTAACGCAGGTATTGATGTAAGCATCCAGGCCGCTGTCGCAGGCTGCTTTTGCTCCGGCAATAGAGTTTGCTACAACCAATCCCAAATCATTATGACAGTGAATCTCGATTGGGATCCTGACTTCCTCGGCAAGAAGCTTTATGCGCTCATAAATCGTAAAGGGCGTGTCGCACCCTAATGTATCGCAATAACGAATCCTATCTACGCCTGTCTCTTTGGCTGCCCGGGAAAATTCGATAAGATAATCCATCC
>JAUYDQ010000019.1 GCA_030691725.1 Candidatus Omnitrophota bacterium | reverse complement strand
GTTTTCAACTTACAGTCAATCTCCAATACTTCCTCTAATGCAATGTTTACGCCCAAATCCCTGACCTGCCCTTCCATGCGCTTAATTAATTCTGCAGTATGTATACCGCCTGCAAAGCCGGGAAAATTCTCAATCACTTCAGTCATTAATATCCTTCCGCCCACTCCTATTTTCTCTAGGACCAGTGTTTTTAAGCGGGAGCGGCCTGCATAAAGTGCAGCAGTTAAACCCGCCGGCCCTGCTCCGACTATAATCAAATCATACATATTCAAGCTCACCAAGCACCTCTTCTGCGTGATAGGAACTACGGACCTTAGGCCCGGATAATACTGCTCTAAATCCCAACCTAAGCCCTATGCGCCGATATCTCTGGAATTGTTCAATACTAATAAACTCTTTAACCGGATAATGCGTATCTGACGGCGCCAGATACTGGCCTAATGTCAGTATATCACACTGATTATACCTTAAATCTTCCATAGTATATATAACTTCCTCTTCTGTCTCACCCAGGCCCAAAATAAGAGAAGACTTAGTAGCTAAAGAAGGATTGATTTCTTTTGTCTTGTTTAATATATCTAATGACGCCTGATAATTGGCTTTAGGCCTTAAGGTTTTATACAGCCGTTTGACTGTTTCAATATTATGGGCCAATATGGAAGGTTTGGCGTCAATTACGGTTTTAAGGCTGGCGATATTGCCTGAAAAATCAGGTATCAGTACTTCTATCTTGATATTTTTATCTATGCTGTGAATTAATTCTATAGTTTTAACAAACTGCGTTGCGCCACCGTCGCTGAGGTCATCCCGGGTGACTGATGTAATTACCACAAATTTAAGGTTAAGAATCTTGGCTATTTGACTAATTCTATACGGTTCATTTTCATCGAGACTTAAAGTATCTTTCTTTGATTGAGCCACAGCGCAAAATCTGCAATTTCTTGTGCAGATATTCCCTAAAATCATAAAGGTGAATTTTAGATTTTTGAAACAGAAACTTAAATTAGGGCACTTTGCCTGGCAACAGACAGTATTAACCTTAAATTCAGAGAGTAACTGCATCCTGCCCCGCACTGTGGCATCGGGAATATCCTGTTTAAACCATACAGGTAGCCTATTTTTCATCTGTAAGTTCGGATAAAATTACTAATTGAGCGGTCATGGGTTTTTTCAGCGTCGGACGAAAAAAAACAAGCAGGGATTTCACCGTTTTTGCGATGATAAATAATACAGGCGCAGCAGGTGCCCTTTCGGGAACAGGGCTCATAACTACAATTGCAATTTGCAAGATTTTGTTTCTGATTGAGGCAATCCTTCATATTTCGCCTTCTTTTTCAGTTCTCTTAATTTCTTTTTTATCTTTAACTTCTCAAATAGCGAAGCATAATCAATAGTGAGTTTGCCCTTTAAGTGGTCTATCTCATGCTGAAAAACACAGGCTAATAAATCCTGCGCTTCTATGGTAAGGGTTTTAGCAAATTCATCCTGCGCCTCAATTAAGATTTTCTTAGCGCGTTTAACTTTTATGCAAATACCTGGAATACTTAGACAGCCCTCCTCCGTAATCTGATGACCCTGCCTTTTTACTATTTTAGGATTGATTAACTTATAAAGACCGCTACCGATATCCGCTACAATCATAGCCTCATTAATGCCTACCTGTGGCGCAGCCAGGCCAATACCTGCGCCAGCATACATTAGCCTCGCCATCTGGCTTAAAATATCGCTATGGGCAGAAGTTACCTGCTTAACAGATTTGGCCTTCTTTCTTAATGCGGGATCACCAAACAATCTAATCCTTAATGCGGTTTCTTTCATTAACAGTAATGACCTTGGGTTTTATCTTCTTTGCATCCTTATCATCAACAATAGCATAAGAAACAATTATCACCTCATCGCCTACGCAGGCACCCCGCGCTGCTGGCCCATTAAGACAGATTACCCCCGAATCTTTTTTACCTTTGATAGCGTAAGTTTCTAACCGCAGGCCGTTATTCAGATTCAATACCTCCACCTTCTCGCCCTCTATAATATCTGCTGCCTTCATCAGTGTTTCATCAATGGTTATGCTTCCTGTGTAATAAAGATTTGCTTCTGTAACATGTGCGCGGTGGATCTTGGATTTTAAAATTGTCCTTAGCATTTTTTCTCCTTACTTTATTAATTGATAGGCCTGACGGGCAATCATAAGTTCTTCATCTGTAGGAATAACCAAAATTTTAGGCTTTTTCTTAAGGTGCGAGAATATGCCTTTACAAATTTCTTCCCTGATTCTTCTCTGGTTCTCACCAATACCGCCTGTAAATACTAAAGCATCGCAACCCGCCATAATAGCGGCATAGGCGCCGATATATTTTTTTATACGGTAGATAAAAATATCAATAGCCAATTTTGCGCGTTTATCTCCAGACCTTGCTTTGCGTCCCAATATCCGCATATCATTGCTTATCCCGGAAATTCCTTTCAGGCCGCTGGCTTTATTCAAGATGTTGTCTAACTGAAAAATATTGAGTCTTTTCTTATGCATAATATAAGTAACCAAGGCAGGATCAATGTCTCCGCAACGCGTTCCCATAATTAGGCCTTCTAAAGGAGTAAAGCCCATACTCGTATCAATAGACCTGCCTCTATCTACAGCTGTAATACTGCAACCATTGCCCAGATGGCAGGTAATGATTTTTAATTTACTCATTGGCTTATTGAGACGCCGGGCTGCTTCATGAGCTACATACTGATGACTTGTGCCATGAAACCCATACTTTCTTATACCGAATCTTTTATAAAATTCATAAGGTAGTCCGTAGATGTAAGCATAATCAGGTAATGTCTGATGGAATGCCGTATCAAATACTGCTACCTGCCTGACACCCGGCAGTAATTTTTTACAGGCCAAGATACCCGCTAAATTCGCCGGGTTATGTAAAGGTGCTAGTGTGCAACACTGCCTTATTTTGCGAATCACTGGCGCATTGATTAATGTCGGTCTCTTAAATTTCTCTGCGCCATGCACCACCCGATGACCCACTAAATCCACCTGCTTGACTCTTCCTAAAACTATCTTTAAACCCGTATAATGGTCTTTTATTTTAGAGCCTTTTTCGCCGATATGCTCGATTATACCTTTTGCCATATTCTGCTCTCCAGGCAGAACAAAAAGTTTATATTTTATGGAGGAACTGCCACTATTTATTACCAATATCTTCATAATTATCCTTTAGGGACGTCTTTTCAGCCAATCGGAAGGGTGTCCCCAAGAGGGACACCCTTTGCTTTGGATTCAAAGACGTCCCTCACTACTTACTGTGCTCTTATTGCCGTTACTGCTACGCAATCCACGATATCCTCAACTAAACATCCGCGTGACAGGTCACTACAGGGTTTTTTCAAACCTACAATTATAGGCCCGATTGCCCGTGCCTTAGCTAACCTCTGCACCAGTTTATAACCGATATTGCCTGCCTCTAAATTAGGGAAAATTAAAACATTCGCTCTGCCTTTAAGTAAACTATCAGGATATTTAATCTCTGCTATTTCAGGCACGATGGCTGCATCTACCTGTAATTCTCCGTCAATTAAAAGATCCGGCCGCATCTGTCTGGCCAAAGCCAAGGCCTCGAGTATCTTATCAATTGCCCTGCCTTTAGCCGAGCCTTTGGTGGAATAACTTAATAGCGCAACCTTAGGAACAATGCCCAAAACCTTCTGGGCTAATTCCGCATTAGCAATAGCAATAGAGGCTAACTGACGTGAATTTGGCTCAGGAACAATACCACAGTCGGCAAAAATAAATGCCCCTCCTTCTCCATAAGAACAATCCGGAACGCTCATGATAAAACAACTGGAGGCAATATTTATTTTCTCATCTACGCCGAGACACTGTATCGCTGCCCTGGCTACATCTGGAGTGGTGTGGCTTGCGCCAGCCACAAATCCGTCGATCTCTCCATTATGCGTCATCATAGCTGCGTAATAGAGAGGGTCCTCTAAAGACTTTCTCGCATCGTCTAAGCTTATCCCTTTGGACTTACGCAATTCATAATACATCTTTGCATATTCCTCCTGTTTTGCTTTATCGAGCATGCCCCGGCCAAAGAGTAAAACCTTGGCAATGCCTTCTTTCTCTACAATTTTTGCTGCTTCTTTGACGCGAACATCTTCAATCTCAGGTAAGGCAATAGTTTTAAATTTTGTTTTTGCCTTTGTTCTGATTCTCGTTACGATATCCATACTACATCCTCTTTATAATCATATCTAAATCTACATAATCATGAATTAATTTTTTTACGGTCTCAATTTTTTCTCTGTCCGTTGGCCTGATCTTTACAGTTAGGTCATGAACTACCGAGGCCGCCGTATATGTATCGGACTTGGCTAACAATACAGGTATAGAGGCATCCTGCGTCTGATTAACAAAATCCTGACTGGGTATCAAATCACCGGTTAAGACTATGCCGGAGACTTTACATCCTTTGGCGTAAAGATCCAAGGTAAGCTTGATTATGTCTTCACGGTTGCCAGGCGTAATCACCAGGCTATGGTCCACGATATATTTTACCGCATCTTTTGGCTGCATTGCGCCAATGACAATCTTAGCCACGTAATTATCTAAAGAAGCATCGCTACAGGTAAATAATGTTTTATAATCCGTCACTTCCAGTATCTGCCTGATGGTCGGATATGAAAGCGAAGAATTATATGGGATAACCCCCAAAA
>JAUYDQ010000001.1 GCA_030691725.1 Candidatus Omnitrophota bacterium | reverse complement strand
AAAATATTTTCAGGGCGCCATTCCCGATAAAGGAAAATTAGATGAACAGGGCCGGCAAATAGATGAAAAGATAAAGGCCTTCCCCACAGAAATAGCTTCTGCAATGAATATTCCTAATTTTAGTTTAGCTCTTGAGTATTCATGGGGCCTGATAAATATGGCTAACAAATATATTGAAGACACAAAACCCTGGAATCTGGTTAAGGAGAATAAAGCAGAAGAGCTTAAGAGTTTCATTCGTTTATTAGTAGATGTGATTAGAGAAGTTGCTGACCAGATTTGTCCCTTTATGCCCCAAACAGCTGAATCTATAAAAGATCAGATTGGTCGAGATAAGATTAAAAAAGGCAAACCTTTATTCCCGCGCATAGATAACCTGACACCTAGTACCTGATACCTAACACCTATGTTAGCAGATACCCATTGTCATCTGGATTTCCCCGAGTTTGACGCAGACCGTGATGAAGTTATTAAACGTGCAAAAAATGAAGATATAGGCTATATCATCAATATAGGTTCAAGCCTCTTAGGTTCAAAGAAAGCATTAGAATTATCCCAACAATATGATTTTATATACGCAACCGTAGGCCTGCATCCGCATGAGGCAGACAAATTCGATGACGAGATTAGGGCAAGTATAGAGAAACTAGCAAGAGAAGATAGAGTAGTTGCAATCGGCGAGACAGGCCTTGATTATTATAAGAATTATTCTAAAACAGAAAATCAAAAAACATTATTCAGATATTTAGTTAAGTTAGCCAAAGATTCAGGCCTGCCATTAGTTATACATAGCCGCCAGGCTCAAGAGGATACCCTGAAAATCTTGAACGAAGTGTTGCCGATTAAAGCTGTGGTGCACTGTTTCTCGGGTGACGAAGATTTTCTGAGAAAATGCCTGGATTTAGATTTCTTTATTTCTTTTACCTGTAACATTACCTATCCCGCTAAGCTATCTAAAAACGGGCGGGATCCCGCTTGCGGAAATAAACCGGTTGAGCGGGACAATAGAGCCCAAAATTTAAGGACGCTTGTGAAATTGACACCTTTAGATAGGCTCATGCTGGAGACAGACGCACCTTTCTTATCGCCAGAAGGATTGCGCGGAAAGAGGAATGAGCCGGCGTATGTTAAGTTTCTTGCTGAAGAGATCGCCCGCATAAAAGAAATTGCTTTTGAAGAAGTAGCCAGAGTTACTACGGATAATGCCAGGAGATTTTTCAATCTGCCATGAACGCCAAAGTTTCCATTGTAAAATGCAAGGATTACGATCCCGCTTTAGTTTTAGAGGCAACTAAAAAGGCATTGGATTCGCTCGGAGGTATATCCGCTTTTATTGCGCCAAAAAGCGCAGTTTTAGTTAAGCCTAATCTCTTAATGGCTAAGGAGCCTGAATTCGGCGTAGATACTCATCCTGAAGTTGTACGGGCAGTAATAAAGATTTTAAAAGATATTAATTGTTCAATTTATCTTGGCGATGGTCCCAGCGTCTGGGGTAACCAAGCAGAGAATGAGGATGAGGTTTATGAAAGATCCGGAATGAAAAAGATTTGCGAAGAAGAAGATATTGAATTAGTCAAATTTGAGCATAGACGCTGGAGAAAAAATCTTCCTTTGGCGGAGTGGTTAGATAAATGTGATTGTGTAGTGAATATCCCCAAATTTAAAACACACGATGTTACCATTCTTACGGGAGCAATAAAAAATCTTTTTGGTTTGGTTTGGAAAACTTATAAAACTGAGCTGCACAAAAGATATTTTAAAGCAGATGATTTTTCCAAAATGCTCGTAGACGTCTATGAAGAAGTAAAACCTGCTTTAACTGTGATTGATGGCATTGTGGCTATGGAAGGAGATGGGCCAGGTACAAGCGGAGAGTTACGCAAGGTAGGTTTGATTTTGGCAGGTTCTGATTGCGTAGCGTTAGATAGTATCTTAGCTTTAATTATGGGCCTTGCGCCACTTGATATATTAACTACCAAAGAGGCAGCTCGCAGAGGTTTAGGCGTAGCAGATATTAATTCTATTTCAATTTTCGGCGAGAGATTAGAAAATATTATTGGAGAGCCTTTTAAATTACCCACCACATCACTGGTAAATAGAATTCCTCGTCCGCTTATTGAATTAGCAAAAAAACTTATTAAATACTATCCCTGCGTGGATTATGATAACTGTATTAGTTGCACTGCCTGTATCCAGGCCTGCCCTAATAAAATAATAAGCTTGAAGAAGAACAGGATTGTTTTTAATTATGCAAAATGTATAGCCTGTTTTTGCTGCCAGGAGGCCTGTCCTAATGCAGCTATAAAGGTAAAGAGAAACATTTGGGCCAAGATGGCAGGATTATAGATGGATATTTGTTGCGGGATGTTGCTCGCAGCACTGAAATTTTTTGCCGTCGGCTTCGGTTTACTCGGCGTTTCCACCAGTAGTCTTACGCGGGGCAAGCTGAGCTCCAACGTCTCGTAATTCCTCGCCGAATTTTGCCAAAAAATTTCTAATGTGCTGTTCACAAATCCCTCCACAAATATGCCATTTGAGGGCATTTGTTAATAATGAGCAAACACGGCGATTTGACTGAGTTAAGGCTCAGGCTTGATGAGGCAATTACTTACGGCACGCATAGAGAAGCAGTTAAGCTGGCTAAGGAGGGTTTAAGACAAGCCGGGGAGAGAGACCTGAAAGGGGAAATTGAATATTTTAAGGGACAGATTGAGCTTCTGAATAAAAATTTCACTACTGCGATAGAACATTTTGATGTAGCTATAAAATATAACCCTTGTGACGGCGCAGCCTATAATGACCGGGCATTGTGTATGGTAGAGCTGGGTATAATTGATAAGGCATTTTATTATTTTGATAAGGGTATTGAAGTAGAGCCGGATTATGCTACTATTTATCATAACAAGGGCTGGTTACTGAATAATATCGGCAGACACACCCAGGCCATAGAAAGCTTTAAAAAGGCGTTGACCTTAGAGCCAAATAGGGCAGTAACCTATGATAATCTGGCAGATGCGCTTTTCAATCTTTCTGATTATCAGGGAGCCTTGGGTGCATACAGAAAAGTGCTTAAGCTTTTAAAGCCCGGATGTTGTCGAGATATAAGAAGACAAATAATTGCACGCATCAAATCAATAGAAACCAAAATATTAAAAAACAAGGGACTGTCTCCGCAGATAGCTAATCCAAAGAACACCAAGGGGACTGTCCCTAAATAAGTGGAAGGATATTATGGATATCAGAACTATAGAATGGAAAAATAACCGTATTAAAATAATTGACCAGACAAAACTACCCGCCAAATTAGAATATTTGTATATTAAAG
>JAUYDQ010000137.1 GCA_030691725.1 Candidatus Omnitrophota bacterium | reverse complement strand
TGTCTCTGATTACTGCTGCCTTTTCAAACTGCAGATTCCTCGCTGCTAACTCCATCTCATACCCTAACTCTGATATATATTTGTTTAACTCATAATCATCTTTATCCTGACCGGTTAAATCTACCACGAATTCTTCTGCTTCTTCCAAATCCTCGATTCCCTGTTTTATCGCTTTCTCAATGGAACGCGGCGTAATCTTATTTTTCTCATTAAACTCCAGCTGCTTCTCTCTTCTTCTATTACTTTCTGCAATCGCCTTTTTCATTGAGCCGGTCATGACATCAGCATACATAATCACAGTCCCGTTTATATTGCGCGCTGCCCGGCCGGAAACCTGAATCAAGGATGTGGCGGAACGCAAGAACCCTTCTTTGTCTGCATCCAGAATTGCTACAAGAGAAACTTCAGGTAAATCCAGGCCTTCTCTAAGTAAGTTTATCCCCACCAAACAATCGAATGCTTTCTGCCTTAACTCCCTGAGGATCTTTGAGCGCTCAATAGTCTCTATCTCGGAGTGTAAATATCTTACCTTTAAACCCTTCTCTTGTAAATAAGTACTTAAATCTTCAGCCATTCTTTTAGTCAGGGTAGTCACTAAGACCCTCTCGTTTCGACTGGCTCGTTTTCTCACCTCTTCGATTAAGTCCTCAATTTGGCCTTCGATAGGCCTGACTATAATTGCAGGGTCAATCAAGCCGGTGGGCCGGATAATCTGCTCAATAACTTTATCCTGGCTCTTTTTTATTTCATATTCACTAGGTGTCGCAGAGACGAATATTTCTTGTTTTACTGAGTTCTCAAATTCCTCAAATTTTAAAGGCCGGTTATCCAGGCATGAAGGTAGCCTGAAACCATATTCTACCAAAACTCCTTTTCTCGCACGGTCTCCTTCGTACATGCCTCGTATCTGCGGTATGGTTACGTGTGACTCATCGATTACAGTTAAAAAATCCTGTGGAAAATAATCAATCAAGCAATATGGCCTTGAGCCCGGAGACCTTCCGGAAAGGTGCCGTGAATAATTCTCAATGCCATGGCAATAACCGATTTCCTTTAGCATCTCCATATCATATTTGGTGCGCTCCTGGAGGCGCTCGGCCTGTAATAATTTATTTTTGCTCTTTAAAACTTGTAGCCTATCTTCTAATTCCCACTCTATAGATTTAAGTGTGGTTTCCAGCCTATCGCCGGAGAATATAAAATGCTTGGCAGGATATATAGCTATCTTATCTAATGAATTTAGTATTTCTCCTGAGACGGGATTTATCTCGGAAATTTTCTCTATTCTTTCGCCAAAAAGTTCTATGCGTAGCGCTGTCTCTTCATATGAGGGGAATATTTCTAAGACATCCCCTCTTACCCTTAATCTACTGCGGACAAATTCATAATCATTTCTTTCGTATTGTATCTGGATAAACCTTGAAATTAGAGTATCGCGGGATATAACCTGACCTTTTTCAATGAAAACAAGAAAATCGCGATATTCATCGGGTGAACCCAAATTATAGATACAGGATACCGAAGCCACAATCAGGACATCACGGCGCGACATAAGCGATGTAGTTGCTGAAAGGCGAAGGCGATCCAATCTATCATTGATAGAGGCGTCCTTCTCTATGTATGTATCTGTGGAGGGTATGTATGCCTCTGGCTGGTAATAATCATAGTAACTGACAAAATACTCCACGGCATTTTGCGGAAAGAATTCCTTGAATTCCGAATAGAGCTGTGCAGCTAAAGTTTTATTATGAGAGATTACAAGAGTTGGCTGGTTTATTTTGGCAATAACATTAGCGATGGTAAAAGTTTTACCGGAACCTGTAACTCCCAATAAGGTCTGATATCGCCTCCCTGAAGAAATTGAATCCACTAATTCTTCAATCGCCCTGGGCTGGTCACCACAAGGCCGATAATCTGACACCAGCTTGAATTTTTCCATTCTTACTCGGGCGGGTTCTGGATTCTGGCAGAAATCGGGCCTAAGGCGGTCTCGAGTTTAAATTCTAGAGGGATACGACGAGAATCTGTGGTTAAAAAAACAATTAATCTACGTTTGCCCAGAATATAATTATTTAAGAGGGAATCCGGAGCAATCTCTACGGCGGGAAAACTGCCTTTTTTACGAATCTCCCTTAAGAATGGTTTACTTACTTTCATATCCACCAGCCAATTTCTTTGGTTGTAATAAATATTTACGGGGTAGCTGTTATTTTCCCGGATATCCAGAAAGCGAAAATAATAGAAACTTGATAATAAATCCTGAGTTCCGTATGGAATCTCATTGGTTATTGGTGCATCAGCTTCTATTTTATTGCGTCCGGGAGAAATCTTAAAAAAAGCCGTAGAGCCTTCCGAGGAAAATACTGCCTTATGCTTTTCCTGGTCAAAGTCAATTACTATATGGTTATACTGTTTATTTATGCGCCTGATTTTTTCAAAGCGACGGGTATAATAAAATTGCTTATCTATATAAGTATGTACGGTATATTCTAAATCATAAAGGCGTTGGAAAAACCTGTTCGGTAAAACTTTAGCAGTAATATGATAACACTCATAATTATTAATTGTGGTTATGCCTTCGACTTTCAGCACAATTCTACCAACCGGTATACCTAACCACTCTACAGAATATTCTAATGCTTCACCAATGCTTAGCTCTTTTGCCGGGTCAGAAATAGTTATGTTCTGCGGTTTAGCTTTAAAATTCTGGGCGTAGATCAGATTGCCAACACTTAAAACCAAAATTATTAATATGGCGACTTTCTTTAAAATCACAATACCTCCAAGGATATGTCTACTGCCTGCACTGAATGCGTAAGCGCGCCCACGGATATCATATCTGGGCCTGTCTTGGCTATTTTGCGGACATTATTTAAATTAACATTGCCGGAAACTTCGATTTTTGATACAGCTATCTTCCTTAAAAGAACTGCTTTCCTTATATCCTCAACCTTCATATTATCAAGCATAATTATATCGGGCCCTGCTTCCAGGGCCTCTTTAAACTCTCTTAAATTTTTTACTTCGATTTCAATCTTTATATTTTTAGGGACTCGCTGTCTTAAATCTTTAATTTTTGATTTCGAACTCTGAATCTTAAGGTGGTTATCCTTGATAAGCACCATCTCATCCAACCTCATTCTGTGATTATAGCCACCGCCTATTCTCACAGCGTATTTCTCTAGCTCCCTTAGGCCGGGAATGGTCTTACGGGTATCCAGAATCTTTACTTTATATGGCTTTACTTTATCAGCATAAGCTCTTGTCTTTGTGGCAATGCCGGAAAGCAGGCTTAAGAAATTCAAGGCTACTCTTTCTGCAGTTAATATACTTTGCGCCCTTCCTGATATATGGGCGATGATCTTACCTTCTTTTATTTTTTCCCCGTCTAAAACATTCGACATAAATTTTATCTTTTTATCCTGGATTCTAAAAACCTCAGCCGCTATATTCAGGCCGCAAATCACACAGTTTTCTTTGGCTAATAAAATTGCCTTCGCATATTTATTTTCGGGAATAATTGTTGTAGTAGTAATATCTCTCTTTCCTATATCTTCTTTCAAAGCCTTTTTTATAATCTCTTTGACCTCTGTGCTTCTAAAGTAATTCATTGTACATTTTCTCTAAACGCTTCAGGGAATTCTTTAACTCCTCTATACTTTCTTTTTCTTTCTCTACTATTTCTTTCGGCGCTTTTTTCAAGAATTCGAAATTCTTTATCCTTTGTTCTTTTGAATTCTTGATTTTCTCTAGTTCATTTATTTTTTCTTTTATTTTATGCTTTTCTTTGCTGATATCAAGGAGGCCGCTAAAATGCAAATATATGTCAATATCTCCGGTTACAGCGCTGATAGCCGCAGGCGGCCTTGTGCTTGAATCCAGGATATTTAAGGCTTCCGATTTAGTCAAATTTTTGATTAAATCTGCATTATCCTCTATTAACTTATGCTTAAGCTTTGTGTGGGGATAAATAGAAACTAAGGCCTTTTGGTCGGGTTTAAGTTCAATGGAGCTACGTAAATTCCTTATTTCTTTAATCACATCAAATATGGATTGTGCTTGTTTTTCCAGTTTTTTATCAATCATCTGTTCCTGAATGTGTGGCCAAGATTGTATCATAATAGATAGACCGTCATGCGGCAATCTCTGCCAGATCTCCTCAGTCACAAAAGGCATAAAAGGGTGCAATGCCCTTAAGAATTTTTCCAGGACTTTATACATAGCAACTTGATTCTGCCTATTCTTTATATTTGGTTTAATTATCTCCAAATACCAGTCGCAGAATTCATGCCAGAAGAATCCATACAATATATTTGCAGCCTCATTAAATTTGTAAATATCAAGTTCTTTACTGACTTCCCTTAAGACCGAATAGAACCTGCTTAATATCCAGCGATTAACAATATCCAAATCCTCTTTCTTAAAAAACTCACAGAGATCCGCCTTAATATAGGTTGGCTCCAAATTCATCAAAACAAATCTTGAGGCATTCCAGATTTTATTCGCGAAGTTCCTGCCTTGTTCAAATTTCTCCTGTGATAAAAATACGTCTTGCCCCTGCGCGGTGATAGAAATCAGGCTAAAGCGCAATGCATCCGCACCATAATCATTTATAATATCCAATGGGTCGATAACATTACCCAAAGATTTAGACATCTTTTTACCTTCGATGTCCCGCACTGTGCCGTGGATATAAACATCCTTAAAAGGAATATCCTGCATAAATTCTAATCCTGCCATAATCATTCTGGCTACCCAGAAAAAAATTATCTCCGGAGCAGTTACTAAGACTGAAGTAGGATAAAAATATTTCAAGTCTTCCTCAGGGTCAGTCCCCTGCCCCTCGACTGCGCTCGGGACTCCCTGCGGTCGCGGGGACAGACCCTTCGTTTCAGGCCAATGGAATGTAGCAAAAGGCCATAACCACGACGAGAACCAAGTATCTAGCACATCTTCGTCTTGTTTAAGGTTTGTGGATTTACATATCGGACATTCTTTTGGTGCATCCACACTTGCCAAAGCTAATTTCTGACAATCACGACAATACCATAAAGGAATGCGATGCCCCCACCAAATTTGCCGTGATATACACCAGTCCTGGATATTCTCCATCCAGTTTAAATAAACCTTTGTCCAGCGTTTAGGATGGAACTTGATTCTGCCTTTTTTGACGGCATCGATAGCCGGTTTAGCCAATGGTTTCATTTTTACAAACCACTGCCGGGATAAATACGGCTCAATTATGGTATGGCAACGGTAGCAGTGGCCTGCGGATAAACTATGAGGTTCGATTTTTTCAAGTAAACCTTTTTCTTTCAGATCTTCTAAGACAACCTCTCTTGCCTTAAATCTGTCCATTCCGTTATAATCGCCTGCATTTTTGTTAAGACTGCCATCCGGATGCATAATATTTATAAATTGCAGATTATGTTTTTTAGCTAATGTATAATCATTGGGGTCATGCGCAGGGGTAACCTTAACTGCGCCTGTGCAAAATTTCATATCTACCATATTATCGCTGATTATCTTTATTTCTCTGTTGAGTAAAGGTAAAATTAAAGTTTTGCCGATAAATTTCTTATACCGCTTATCCTTAGGATTAACTGCAACCGCAGTATCGCCTAACATAGTCTCGGGACGGGTGGTAGCTACAACAATATAAGGGCCTGTCCCTTTCGGGGACTCTCCCTTAAATGGATATCTCAAATAATAAAGATTCCCCTGCAATTCGTGATGCGGCGCTTCCTCATCAGAGAGTGCAGTCTGACAGCGCGGACACCAGTTTATAACTTTGTCATCCTGATAAATTAGTCCTGTCGGCTTTTTGTTCCAAAGAGCCGCAAAAACTTCTCTCACTGCCCTCGAGTACTCATCATCCATAGTAAAACGCGTCCTTGACCAATCGCAGGAAGCGCCTAATTTCTTAAGTTGATGGATGATAGTCGAGCCGTATTGCTCTTTCCACTGCCAGACTTCTTCAATGAACTTTTCTCTTCCTAAATCCTGGCGCTTAAGGCCGTCTTTGGCAATAGCTTTTTCCACTACATTCTGTGTGGCAATACCCGCATGGTCAGTCCCCGGCATCCAGAGGGATTCCTCACCCTTCATCCGATGAAATCTGATAAGTATATCCTGAATAGTATTATTCAGGGCATGGCCCATATGCAGTATGCCGGTGACGTTAGGAGGAGGAATAACTATACAGAAAGGTTTTTTGGCAGGGTTTGGTTTTGCAGAAAATAGATTATTTTCTTCCCAGAATTTATACCATCTATCTTCTGTTTCTTTAGGGTTATAACGACTTGGAATTTCATTCATGTATGATAAATCAGCGGATATTATCTTTTATAAGTTTATATTCAATTGAGTCCACCAGCGCCTGCCCCTCGCCTAAAGAATTAATTTAACTTATGCTTGGGACTGCGCCTTTTCATCTTTTATTAGTTTGTACTCTACGCTGTCAACTAAGGCTTGCCAGGTTGCCTCAATTATATTTTCCGAAACGCCAATAGTGCTCCAGGTGTCTGTTTCATCCTGCGATTGAATGAGGACACGCACACGTGCGGCAGTACCTACCTTTTCATCCAATACGCGCACCTTAAAATCAGAAAGATGCATTTTTGATAATGTAGGATAAAAATCTTTTAGGGCTTTGCGCAGGGCATTATCCAGGGCGTTAATCGGGCCATCGCCTTCTGCGGCAGTATGCTCTTTTATGCCTTTTACCTTTAATTTAATTATTGCCTCTGAAGTAATTTTCTTGTCCGAACGTTTCTCTATTACCACGCGAAAACCTTCCAAATCAAAGAATCTCTTGTATTTCTTGAGCGCCCTCTTCATCAGTAATTCAAAGGATGCCTCTGCTGCTTCAAAATGATAACCCTGATGCTCTAAGTTCTGCACCAATTTTAAAATCTTTTTCGTCTTAGGGTCTTCCTTGCTTAAATCTATCTCCAAATCTTTAGCGCGGATTAATACTCCGGTTTTACCTGCCAGTTCAGAAACTAGGATCCTTCGCCGGTTTCCCACAAGTACCGGCTCAATGTGTTCGTATGTTTTGGGATTCTTCATTACGGCGTTAATATGCACACCGCCTTTATGCGCAAAGGCAGACGAACCAGTATAAGGCTGGTCGTTTCTCTGTTTCATATTGCTTATCTCGCTGACAAAGTGTGAAACATGGGTTAGCTCTTTTAACTTGTCATCGCCGATACAGTCAATACCCATTTTTATTTTAAGATTAGCGATAATGGGAATCAAATCCGCATTGCCGCAGCGCTCACCATAACCATTGATTGTGCCCTGCACCATATCAACACCTGCCTCAACTGCAGCAATAGAGTTTGCCACAGCCAAGTCTGCATCATTATGACAATGGATACCTAACCAAACTTTTATTTGCGGCCGGACGTCCTTAATAATTTTTGTCATCTCAGAAGTAATTGTGCCGCCATTTGTATCGCATAAAACTATTGCCTTGCTACCCGCTTCCTCCGCAGCAAACAAACACCTTAAACTATATTCCTTATTGGAATTATAGGCATCAAAAAAATGCTCGGCATCATAAAATACAGTCAAGCCACGGGCCACCAGAAAATTCACTGTATCTCTAATCATATTCAGATTCTCATCAAGAGTAGTTTTCAAGACATCTCTGATGTGCAAATCCCATGTTTTTCCAAAGATAGTTACGACTGGGCTTTTAGACTTTAAAATAGCCTTGAGATTATTATCTTCTTCCACTTTAGTATTGGCCTTACGGGTTGACCCAAAAGCAACAAGCTCGCTATTCTTAAGTCGTTTCTTGCTCATCCTTAAATAAAATTCCATATCTTTGGGATTAGAGCCCGGCCATCCGCCTTCAATATATTGTACACCTAAACTATCTAGTTCCTGAGTAATACGCACTTTATCCATAACTGAATAAGATATACCTTCGCCCTGCGCACCATCACGTAAAGTCGTATCGTATAGTTTTACTTTTGACATTTTAACCTCTTTTAGTTAGGGACGTCTTTGCAACCAAAGCTAAGGGTGTCCCCCTTAAGCTTTCTTTCATCTTTTGGGGACACCCTTCCGATTGAATTCAAGGACGTCCCCCGATTGGGTCAGTGCCTGTCCCTGTTTATTTGGATAAGCCGAATTTATCGTGTAATGCTTTAACCGCAGTTTCGGCAAATTTCTTTTTTATAATACAGGAAATGCTTATTTCAGAAGTAGAAATCATCTCTATATTAATCTTATTATCAGCCAAGGCATCGAACATCGTAGCGGCTACGCCCGGATGAGATTTCATACCCACTCCTATCACTGAAACCCGCGCTATATCCTCATCCTGAAAAACTTCTCCTGTCCCAATACTCTTAGCAACTTTTTTGGTAAGCTTCAAGGTCTTATAGACATCTGTTTTATTTACGGTAAAAGATATATCAGTCTGACGGGTATGGCTGACATTCTGCACAATCATATCTACACTTATTCCTTTGCTGGCTAATTCCTTAAATATTCTTGCCGCAATACCCGGCCGGTCAGGAACATTACAAATTGTAATCTTTGCTTCGTTTTTATTCAAGGTTACACCGCTAACAACCACATCTTCCATTATTTTAACCTCCTTAGTAATCGTCGTTCCGGCTTGATTATTAAAACTTGAACGCACATGTATAGGTACATTGAACTTTTTTGCTACCTCAATAGAACGCGCTTGCATTACTTGCGCACCTAGCGAGGCCATCTCTAACATCTCATCATACGTAATGGCTTTGATTTTTTTTGCCTTGGGTTCTATGCGCGGATCCGCAGTATAAATCCCTTCTACGTCAGTGTAAATTTCACACTCAGAAGCCCCTAGTTCTTTTGCCAAGGCAACAGCAGTTAAATCCGAACCGCCTCTGCCTAAAGTAGTGATATCCTGATTCAAAGTTACGCCCTGGAATCCAGCTACAATAACAATTTTACCTCGCTTTAATTCTTCCTTTATCTTATTCGTATTTATTTTAATAATCCGGGCACGCGTATGGCTGGTATCAGTAATAATTCCGACTTGCGCACCGGTAAAAGAAATGGCCTCAAATCCTAATTTATGTATTGCCATAGCCAGCAATGCTACAGAAATCTGCTCTCCGGTTGACAAAAGCATATCCATTTCGCGTTCCGACGGCTCAGGATTAATTTTATTTGCCAACTCAATCAACTCATCTGTAGTATCTCCTAAAGCAGAAAC